>JABSOM010000001.1:0-300000 GCA_013215945.1 Campylobacteraceae bacterium | reverse complement strand
TTCACAGTTTTTCCAATTCTCGCTTGGTCTTGCAGCCATAAAAGAATACGGTTCCCAATCCTGGGCACTTAGATGTAATGCTTCAAGCGGAAATTTACAACCCAGTGAAGCTTATATTATTTCACAAGATATAGAAGGAATTGATGATGGTTTACATCATTATGCTCCTAAAGAGCACCACTTAGAGCGAATAAGTTTGGCCAAAAGTGATTTATCTTTGCCTTCGAATACATTTGTAGTACTTTTGTCATCTATTGTTTGGAGAGAAGCTTGGAAATATGGGGAAAGGGCTTGGAGATATACTCAATTAGATTGTGGACATGCTCTAAAAGCTTTAGAAATTTCTGCTTTGATGTTGGGCTGGGAAATAGAGTTTATACCAAGCTGCGACAAGGATTTGAATAGTTTACTTGGTTTTGATCAAAAAGAACGTTTTATTAAAGAAGAAAGAGAAGTAGCTGATATGTTATTATTAGTACGCTTATCTGATAAATCAAAGAATAATACACTTGATATAAAAAATTTACAAAATGCCTTAACTATGGATTATGAAGGGCAAGTAAATTGTTTGTCTGCTTCTTGGCATGAATGGGATATTTTAGAAAAAATTGAAGATGCTTCTGTAAATAATGAACTTCATAATAAAGAAAACGTTCTTTTTAAATATGAAAACACACTTTTGCGAGAAAAGACTTATGAGTCAAAAGACATTGTTTTATTAAGACGTTCAGCACAAGTAATGGATGAACACGATAGTAATATTTCAAAATCTGATTTTGAAACTATTTTAGCTTCTGTAAAAGCGAAGAATGCTTCTGTTCATTTAGCTATATTCGTACATGATGTACAAGGTTATGAGAGTGGTTTATATTTGCTTTTACGAAATACTTCGCATAAAGATAAACTACAAATGTTATGTAAGAGTGAGTTTTTATGGCAAGAAATCAAAACGGAAGCAGGAAATTTGTATTTATTGCAAAAAGGAGATTTTAAAGCCAAAGCTAAATTAATTTCTTGTAATCAAGATATTGCAGCCCATAGTGCTTTTTCTTTAGGTATGTTAGTAGAATTTTCTTCACAACTTCTTGAGCATGGAGAATCAAGGTATAAACAATTGTATTGGGAATGTGGAGCTCTTGGACAACAACTTTATTTAGAAACAACATCTTTGAATTTAAGCGCGACAGGAATTGGTTGTTTCTTGGATGATTTAATGCATGAAACGCTGGGACTTAAAGGCGATAGTTTTCAAAGTCTGTATCATTTCACCATTGGAAAAGGTTTAATTGATGAGCGTTTATCTACTTTGAAACCCTATCAAAATCAAATAAATTAAGATAAATAATATTTTTAAAGCAAAAAAACTTGCTTTAAAAATATCCATATAAAAGTGTTTATTAGAAACACTAATGATTCTTAATCTTATACTAAATCGCTTCTAATAATACTTTTAAGCTTATTTTTTGATTTCCTTTGTATACTCACGGAATATTTTATCATTGTTGTTGGGGGTGCCGTAAAAAGCTGAGATAATACCCTAAGAAGTCCTTAATCTGGCTTCATTGAACCTGATCCCGGTAATGCGGGCGTAGGAAAAGGAGATTACAAATGAGTGTAGTACTGCAAATTCTAGAAAAAATCGATTCTTCGTATATAGAAAATTTACCAAATTCAAAAAAGTTTTATGTTGAGGGCTCACGTCCTGATATTCAAGTACCTATGAGAGAAATAACGCTTCATGATACTGAACATTCAGATAAAAGTATTGAAAAAAACCCACCTTTATATGTTTATGATACTACTGGACCTTATACTGATCCTGATGTAAAGATTGACTTACATAAAGGATTAAAACCTTTAAGAGAAAAATGGATTAATGAAAGAAATGATTCCTGTCAATTAGAAGACTTTACTTCTGATTATTTTCATAAACGTAGAGATAAAAGTGATTTAGATACGCTTAGATTTCCAAATTTGCGAAAACCAAGACGTGCGTTAAAAGGTAAAAACGTATCTCAAATGCATTATGCAAGACAGGGTATTATTACTCCTGAAATGGAATATGTAGCCATTAGAGAAAACTGTAAATCAGAATTTTATAAAAATGATAAACTACTTTCTTCACAGCATAAAGGGGAAAGTTTTGGTGCAAATATGCCTACTTATTATACTCCTGAGTTTGTACGATCTGAAATAGCTGCTGGACGTGCTATTATTCCTGCTAATATTAATCATCCTGAAGTTGAGCCTATGATTATTGGGCGTAACTTTATGGTTAAAATTAATGCAAATATTGGAAATTCTGCAACTACTTCTGGAATTGAAGAAGAAGTTGGAAAAATGATTTGGGCTACTAGATGGGGTGGCGATAATGTTATGGATTTATCAACTGGAAAAAACATTCATGAAACAAGAGAGTGGATTGTAAGAAACTCGAGCGTTCCTATTGGAACGGTTCCTATTTATCAAGCTTTAGAAAAAGTAAAAGGTGTGGCTGAAGATTTAACATGGGAAGTTTATAGAGATACATTAATTGAACAAGCTGAGCAGGGTGTGGATTATTTTACTATTCATGCAGGAGTAAGATTAGCTTATGTTCCTATGACTGCTAATAGATTAACAGGAATTGTTTCAAGAGGTGGGGCAATTATGGCTAAGTGGTGTTTACATCACCATGAAGAGAGTTTTTTATACACACATTTTATAGAAATTTGTGAAATTATGAAAGCTTATGATGTTTCTTTCTCTCTTGGAGATGGTTTACGTCCTGGTTCATTATACGATGCAAATGATGAAGCACAATTTGCAGAACTAGAAACGCTGGGTGAGCTTACAAAAATTGCTTGGGAGCACGATGTTCAAGTGATGATTGAAGGGCCAGGTCATGTTCCTATGAATAAAATCAAAGAAAATATGGAAAAAGAATTGGACGAGTGTTTTGAAGCTCCTTTTTATACACTTGGCCCCCTAACTACAGATATTGCTCCTGGTTATGATCATATTACTTCAGCAATTGGTGCTGCTCAAATTGGTTGGTATGGTACAGCAATGCTTTGTTATGTAACTCCTAAAGAACATTTAGGCTTACCTAATAAAGAAGATGTAAAAGAAGGTATAATTACGTATAAAATTGCAGCACATGCAGCAGATTTAGCAAAAGGTTTTGCAGGAGCTCAAATTAGAGACAATGCTATGAGTAAAGCAAGATTTGAATTTAGATGGTATGATCAATTTAATATTGGTTTTGATCCTACACGAGCACGTGAATATCATGATGAAACTTTGCCGGTTGAATCTGCAAAAGTTGCTCATTTTTGTTCTATGTGTGGACCTAAGTTTTGTTCAATGAAAATTTCACAAGATGTAAAAGATTATGCAAAAAAAATTGGTGAAAAAAATATGAATAAAGCGATTGAAGTTGGTATGAAAGAACAGTCAAATAACTTTATATCTTCTGGTAGTCAACTTTACAAATAATATTAAATAGGAAGAACAATGCAAGATACACTAATATTAGGTGGAATAGAATTTACAAACAGATTATTCACGGGAACTGGAAAGTTCCCTGATAAAAATGTGATACCTAAGATTTTAAAATCTTCTTCTTCGCAGATGATAACAGTAGCATTAAGAAGAGTAGATACACAAGCACAAGAAGAAAATATTTTGAATTATATTTCAAAAGATATTGTTATTTTACCCAATACTTCAGGGGCAAGAAATGCAGATGAAGCCGTGCTTTTAGCGCGACTTGCAAGGGAAGCAGGGTGTGGGGATTTTATTAAAATTGAAGTAATTAATGACAATAAATATCTTTTTCCTGATAATGAAGAAACAATAAAAGCTACTAAAATACTTGCAGCGGAAGGTTTTATTGTTTTACCTTATATGATGCCTGATTTAATAGCTGCACGAAAACTTAAAGAGGCTGGGGCTGCTGCTATCATGCCTTTAGGATCGCCAATTGGCTCAAATTTAGGAATGCAAACTATTGATATGATTAAAATTTTAATTGAGAATATTGACTTGCCTATTATTGTTGATGCGGGTATTGGAAAACCTTCTCAAGCTGCACAAGCTATGGAAATAGGAGCAGATGCTGTCTTGGTTAATTCTGCTATTTCAAATGCAGGTAATCCTGAAATGATGGCAGAAGCTTTTGATATGGCTGTAAAAGCAGGGCGAATGGCATATTTAAGTAAAATGGCCCAAGAAAATGAACATGCCCAAGCAAGTTCTCCTTTAACAGGATTTTTAAATGCTTAATGTTCAAGCCTATGATAATTTCTCTGATATATTATTGGCTTATGAAAATTTTGATTATGAAAAATATTTAAGCAAGGTTAGTACCAAAGACATTGAACTTTCTTTAAAAAAAGAACACTTAAATCAATATGACTTTTTAAATTTATTGAGTCCTAAGGCTTTTTCTTATATTGAAGAAATGGCAGAAATTTCTAAAAAACATAAATTAAGACATTTTGGAAAAGTAATACAATTGTATTTGCCTATTTATATTTCAAATTATTGTTCAAGTGATTGTTCGTATTGTGGTTTTTCAAAAAAGAACAGAATAGTTAGAAAACATTTAAGCGAAGAAGACCTAGAAAAAGAAGCCATAGAAATAGCAAAAAGTGGAATAAAACATATCTTAGTTCTAACAGGAGAAGCTTCCAAAAAAGCAGATATGAAGTATTTAAAGATGGCAGTAAGTGTACTTAAAAAATATTTCACATCTATTTCTATTGAAGTTTATCCTTTAGAAACACATGAATATAAAGAATTAAAAGACTTAGGCGTTGATGGTTTAACTATTTATCAAGAAGTTTATGACAAAGAGATATACAAAGAAGTACATACAAGCGGTGAAAAAACAAACTATACCTACAGATTAGATGCACCACAAAGAGGTGCTGATGCAGGTATTAGAGCACTTAATGTTGGCTGTTTATTTGGTCTTGGAAATATTTACTCTGAAGCTTTTTTATCTGCTTTGCATGCTAAGTATTTAATGGAAAAATATTTTGATGCTGAAATTTCTATTTCTATGCCTAGAATTAATAATGCAGCAGGAGATTTTACTCCCAAATTTAATATAAGCGACAAAACCTATGTACAGTTTATGTTAGCGTATAGATTGTATATGCCCAATATTGGAATGAATGTATCTACAAGAGAAGAAGCAAAATTTAGAGATAATTTAATTGATATTGCTGCTACTAAATTCTCCGCTGGATCTAAAACAGATGTTGGTGGATATACTGATGTTGATAAATCAACAGCACAGTTTGAAATTTCAGATGAACGTTCTGTAGAAGAAATATCTTCTATGATACGTGCAAGAGGTTATCAACCTATTTTTAAAGATTGGGAAATTATACGTTAAAACGTTTTAAAAGATAAATTTTTGAATGAACTAAAGAATAGAATAAACTATTCTTTAGTCTTACCTAAGAAGATAGATACATTTTGTTTACTTCAACAGCTTTGCTTAACCAACTTTCGTACTTTCTAAATACATCTTTTGTATATGTTTGCTCATAATGCAACATTAAAGCATGCTCATTAATCCATTCCTCATATAAATATAAGTACTGTTTATCATCATGTAAATGAAACTGTAAACAACCTTCTTCTTTTCTGGTTTTTTCTATTATATTTAAAAGTGCTTTTTTTGCATCTTGAAAATTTTCTGCTTTTGGTAAAACTTTAGCAAATAAAAATAGGTTTTTATTAATCATTATATATTCCTTGTATGAAGAATAATAATAGAAAGAAGAAGATAATAGTACAAGAAAAGTATCTATTTTTATAAGTTTTCTTGCCTAAATAAATAAGGTGTACTTTTGTAATATTTTTTAAACTGCCCAATAAACCAAGAAACGCTCGAATATCCGCAACTTGTAGCAATATCAGAAATAGAGGCATTGCTTGTTTTTAATAAGGTTTTTGCTTTTAGCAGGCGGTTCATATCTAACCATTCTTTTGGGTTTTTTAAATAAAGTTTTTGCATCTCTTTTCGTAAAGCAGTTTTACTTAATCCCGTAAGTTGGCACATTTGTGAGATATCATTTAAAATATCTACATTTGATTCCAGAATATACTGTACTCTTGAACTTTTTGTATTAACGATATTGTTCAAAAAAGCTAAAAAAGCATCTTTATTGTTTGATAAGGTATATAAAAAAAGTTCATGCGTTTTTAATTTTAGTAAAGCAACTTTATTTTGGAGTTTTTTTGTAAAATATTCATTAATAGTTTTAACGCAAGTGTCAAGAAAAATATCTTTTTTGATACAAATAACAGTTTCTTGTTTTGTTGTATTTATATTTAACTTATATTTTTTAATAAAATTTAAAACAAAATCGTCGTCAAAACATATTAAAATTGATTCATAGGTATTATTTGAACTAATGATTTCACTTATGAAATAATTATTTTGAGACAAAAAAAGAATTTGACTGTTATTTATATGTACATCATCCTCTAAATGAAGTACTTTTTCTCCTTTTATTAATAATATCATCATATGGCTAGTATTTCTTAAATAGAGTTTGTTTTTTTTGTGAAGTTTAGATTTGGATGCTATAAAAGTTCCCTCATTTATGAGCGTATAGGCATGTTTATTTTCAAGAAGATAAGAAGGTAATATTACATTTTGTATCAAATAATCTCCTAAATATTTTAATATTTTTATAATAGCAGTAAATACATTATTATGCACAATGTCTTTTTTTATTAGAAGTTTTGAAAAGTGTAAAAATCATTTTTTAATTCTTTAAAAATTTTTCTTTCTGCTGGTTTTACATAAAATAAAGTACTTTATTTGTATAATTATTCTCATTATTTATGATTTTTATAAAAAGGTACAAAAAAATGTCACTCATTAAAATTATTGTGATAAGTTTATTTTCTCTTGTGTTTATAACAGGCTGTGCTAATAAAAAAGAAAACATTACTTTAAAGAATACAAAAACAAAGAGCGAAAAAATTATTGTGGAGAAAAAAGTAGATAAAAATTGCAAAAACTATATTTTTTCTATGAAACATGCATCTTCTTATATTAAGAATGAATTTAATCAAGCATATTTTAAAAAAAATGATTTTTTGGGTGCGAAAGCCCAGTTGTTTTTAGTGAAAAATAATTCTTCTGGTATTTTTGCTAAGAATATTAATAAAGCAAATACTTCTTATGAAAAATATTTCACTTTGGCCGTAAAAAATAAATGTGATCTTGGATCTTTTAAGTTTTTGCCTCTTATTGTAATAGAAAATAAAATCAGTTTAGGTAAGTAGTATGAAAATAATTGTTTTTTCGCTCTTTTTTATAAGTGCAATATTTGCTATGAATCTTGATATTGATTCTTTAGCAGAGAAAGTAGTACAAGAAAAAAATACAAATAAAAAAGAACAATTCCTTGAGCAATTAAAAATAAAATTAGCAAAAGCCAATAAAGAAGCAAAAGAACTTGCTGCTGCTGTAATCAGAGAAAAAAGAAAACTCCCCTTATATATATTCAAAGAAAAAAGAAGTGAATAAAATGAAAATATTGCTTTTAGAAGATGATGCAATTCTTAGTGCAACTATTGTTCAAATTTTAGAAGAAGAAAATTATGATGTTACCTTAGCAAATGATGGGCAAGAAGTGCTGGAATTCACTTTTTTACATAAGTATGATTTGTATTTATTTGATATTAATGTACCTTTACTTAACGGTATGGATACACTTAAATTATTAAGGCAAGCCAATGATAATACCCCTACTTTTTTCCTTACGGCGCTAATTGATATGAAAGCAGTTTTGCAGGGTTTTAATTGTGGTTGTGATGATTATATAAAAAAGCCTTTTGATATGGATGAGTTTCTTATGCGCATAAAAGCGGTATTAAAACGTAAAAATCCTTTTCTTGTATATAAAGAGATATCTTTTGATTTATTAGAAAACAGAGTGTTTAAAAACAATGTTGAAGTGACCTTAGGGCAAGTTGAGAAGGATATTTTTGCTTTACTTCTTAAAAACAAGAATTTAACAATAGCTAAGAGTGATTTTTTTGATTATATGAATAAACCAAGTGATGCAGGCTTAAGAGTACTTATTAGTAAATTAAAAAAAGTGTTGAATTTAGATATCACTAATACAAAAGGAATAGGGTACAGACTTGAAGAAATATGAACGTAAATCTTTTTTAACCACTACCTTACTTTTTTTTATTCCCCTAAGTTTATTTGCATCTCTTGTTCTTTATATGTATTATGAAGACAAAATCAAAGATATGGAAGAGAATATTTTATATCAAATGAAGGATTATACCTTTGATTTTAAATCAAAACACTTTATATTGGATGTTATTGAAAACAAAGAAGATAAAAAACTGTTTAAAATTTATCATTGTAAAGAAGGACTTTGTGCTTATTTTAAAATGTCAACAGCTGCACCTTATTTATTAAAAGTGATTTATGAACAGAAAAATCTTGAAAAAAAACATTCTGTTTTTTTTATAAAAATGATTAAGTTTTCTTTGCTTTTATTTTCTTCTTTATTGTTTTTTTCAATGGCTTTTGCTTATTATTCAATGAAACCAATGAAAGAAGCCTTGTCTTTTTTGGAAGAATTTTTAAAAGACTTGATTCATGATTTAAATACACCTGCAACATCTATTTTATTAAATGCAAAACTATTAAAAAGGCGGGGTGATTTTGAGGAAATAGAGCGTATTGAATTGGCTGCTAAAACAATAGCTTCTTTATATAAAAACCTAGAGTTTATAAGTCCCCATAGTATTGATAAAAATGAGCAGGTTAACTTGGACGATATTATAAAAGAAAAAGTCAGCCTTTTTGAAAAACTTTATCCTAAAATAAAGATACAAATTAAATACAATACAAGTGAGTTAATTATACAAAGTAACAAAATAGCAATGCAGAGGATATTTGATAATATTATAAGTAATGCCTGCAAGTATAATGTTAAAAATGGAGAAGTGCACATTTTAATAGAAGAAAATAAAATATCAATACAAGACAGTGGTATTGGAATTAAAAATGTAAAAAAAGTTTTTGAACGTTATTATAAAGAGAATGAAACAGGACTTGGAATTGGAATGAGCATTGTAAAACAGTTATGTGCTATCTTAAAGATACGTATTTTGATAAGTAGTGAAATAAACAGTGGCACAAAAGTAGAACTTTTATTTTAAAAAGAATTACTTGCATAAATACAAGTGATTCTTTTTTCAGTTGATTGATTTTACGATTGAGCTGGAATTTGAATTAAAATTAATTTTTCTTTTATGACTTTTTGAGCTTCTTTTCTTTTACTTACACTCATATTCACTAATTTATTTTGAAGATCTTGTAACAAGATACTTTTTTCTTGTTTATTTTTTGTATTATTAATACTTTCAACTAACTCATTTATACTCTTTTTTGTACCTGCTGCATATAATCCAATGGCTGCTAATAACATTACTACTGCTAAACTTTTTCCTAATTTCATTTTAAATCCTTATTTTTATTATGTGACAGTATAAATTAAAAGCGTAAGTTAAGTATAAGTTCTAAGTAAAAAGAATAAGAAGTAAAGATAAAATACTTAAGTAAAATACAAATAATAATTGTTATTACAGTAAAGGAAGTGCTATGAAAACAATTTGCGCCTTTTTAATATTGGTACTTTTTCAATCCTTATTGTTTTCAGCTATTTTAGAAAAAAAACGAATTCTGTATATTGATTCCTATCACCTAAACTATGGTGCTAGTAACGATATAATTACGACCTTTATAAATACATTAAACAAAGCTAAGATAAATTTTGATTTAAAAATTATTAGAATGGATACCAAAAGAAATAAAAGTGAAGATTTTAAACAAAATGCAGCGATTAAAGCAAAAAGAGTTATTGAAAAGTATCAACCAGACCTTGTAATCGCAGCGGAAGACAATGCATCAAAATATTTAATTGTGCCTTATTATAAAAATTCGAAGCTGCCTTTTTTATTTATTGGAGTAAATGAAAGTGCAAAAGAGTATGGGTTTCCTTATGAAAATGTTACTGGACAAGTTGAAGTTACTTTAATAAAACCTTTGATCTCTTTATTAAAACAATATTCAAAAGGAAGCAGAATTGCTTATTTAAATGACAATACCTTAACCTCCCAAAAAACATCTTTATCTTTTGAAAAAAAACTGGGAGTAAAAATACAGAAATACTTTATTAATTCTAAAGAAGAATGGAAAGATGCTTTCCTTAAGATTCAAGAGACTTCTGATATTTTATTATTGGGATTAAATACTTTCAGTAATACAAAAAAAAATAAGGATATTGCTGCTTTTGTACTTAAAAATACAAAAATTATTACTGCATCTTGGGATAAGGGTAATACACAAATTTCTCTTATTGTTTATTCAAAAAATCCAAAAGAGTATGGAGAGTGGGCAGCTATTCAAGCTATTGAAATTTTAAATGGCAAAAAACTTTCTTTAATAAAAATAAGTGAAAATAAAAAAGGGAAAGTGTATATAAATGCACGCATAATGAAAAAACTTAAAATTCTTTTTCCTTTTGAACTCTTGGATAATTCTACAATAATAAAATGAATTGATATTAAGACTATAAATAAAGAGATTTTACTATACGTTCAGGATAACTTAAGATATAAATAAAAGATTAAGTTTTCCTTGGGTATAATCCATTTACTTTTTTAGAAAACACTACGTTTCTCTAGAATGGTAGTATCGTTTTGATTATACATGGGTATATGTCAAAGTCAACGAGAAGCTTGAACATTGCTTGAATTGTTCAAACCAAGAATAGAATAGAGAACATTACATATATAATATATTACTGTCATCTGTCCTATTAATTAAAAGGGAAAATATGCCTACTATTAATCAATTGATTAGAAAAGAGCGAAAAAAGATTGTTAAAAAATCTAAATCGCCAGCTTTAGAAAGTTGTCCACAAAGAAGAGGGGTTTGTACTAGAGTTTATACTACTACACCAAAAAAACCTAACTCGGCTTTAAGAAAAGTTGCAAAAGTTAGATTGACTTCAGGTTTTGAAGTTATTTCATATATCGGTGGAGAAGGTCATAACCTTCAAGAGCATTCAATTGTTTTAGTTCGTGGAGGTAGAGTTAAAGATTTACCTGGTGTTAAATATCACATTGTTCGTGGTGCTTTAGATACTGCTGGTGTTGCCGGAAGAACTGTTGCAAGATCAAAATACGGTACTAAAAAACCGAAAAAAAAGTAGAAGGATTATAAAATGAGAAGAAGAAAAGCTCCCGTTAGAGAAGTAATGGCTGATCCTATCTACAATAGTAAAGTGATCACTAAGTTTATTAATACAGTTATGTTAGATGGTAAAAAATCAACAGCACAAAAAATCATGTATGGTGCTATTGCCAATCTTGATACTAGAGGTGAAGAATCTGGTATTGAAGTATTTGAAAAAGCAATTGAAAATGTTAAACCACTTTTAGAAGTTAAATCTAGAAGAGTTGGTGGAGCTACTTATCAAGTGCCTGTTGAAGTTAGACCAGTACGAAGACAAACTTTATCTTTAAGATGGTTAGTTGACGCTGCTAGAAAAAGAAATGAAAGAACTATGGTTGAAAGACTTGCTAACGAATTATTCGAAGCAGCTAACGACAGAGGCGCATCATTCAAGAAAAAAGAAGATATGCATAGAATGGCAGAAGCTAATAAAGCATTTGCTCACTACAGATGGTAGGAATTTAATATGGCAAGAGTTACACCACTACACCAAGTTAGAAACATAGGAATCGCTGCTCATATTGATGCAGGGAAAACTACTACAACTGAAAGAATTTTATTCTATACAGGTGTTGAGCATAAAATCGGTGAAGTTCACGATGGTGCTGCTACAATGGATTGGATGGAACAAGAGCAAGAAAGAGGTATTACAATTACTTCTGCTGCTACAACTTGTCACTGGAAAAACCCAGTAGATGGTACGGATACTATGATTAATATCATTGATACTCCAGGTCACGTTGACTTCACAATTGAAGTTGAGAGATCTATGAGAGTTCTTGATGGTGCTGTTGCAGTATTCTGTTCAGTTGGTGGGGTTCAACCACAATCTGAGACTGTTTGGAGACAAGCAAATAAATACAGAGTTCCAAGAATCATTTTTGTAAATAAAATGGACAGAACTGGTGCTGATTTCTTCTCTGTTGAATCACAAGTAGCTGAAAGACTTAAAGCTAATCCTGTGCCTATTCAAATTCCTATTGGAGCTGAAGAAAACTTTGCTGGTGTTATTGATTTAGTTCAAATGAAAGCAATTGTTTGGGATTTAGATGCAGAAATGGGTTCTAACTACCACGTAGAAGAAATTCCTGCTAATTTAGTTGATAAAGCTAACGAATACAGAGAAAAATTAGTTGAAGCTGCTGCAGAACAAGATGAAGATTTAGAAATGAAATACCTTGAAGGTGAAGAAATTACTAATGACGAAATCATGGCTGCGATTAAAAAGGGTTGTTTAGCAATGAACATTACTCCTATGATTTGTGGAACTGCATTTAAAAACAAAGGTGTTCAAACGTTACTTGACGCTGTTTGTAGATATTTACCTTCTCCTGTAGAAGTTGAAGATATTAAAGGTGAAACTCAAGACGGCGAACCTGTTATTGTTGAATCATCTGATGAGGGTGAAGTTGCTGCTTTAGCTTTTAAAATTATGACAGATCCTTTTGTTGGACAATTGACATTTGCTAGAATTTATAGAGGTGTTTTAAAATCTGGTACTTACGTTCTTAATTCAACAAAAATGAAAAAAGAAAGAATTGGTAGACTTCTTAAAATGCATGCAAATAAAAGAGAAGAAGTTTCTGAATTATATGCTGGTGAAATAGGAGCTGTAGTTGGATTAAAATCAACAATTACTGGTGATACTTTGGCATCTGAAAAAGATCCAGTTATTTTAGAAAAAATGGACTTTCCTGAACCAGTTATATCTGTTGCAGTTGAGCCTAAAACTAAAGCAGATCAAGAAAAAATGGGTGTTGCTTTAGGAAAACTAGCTCAAGAAGATCCTTCTTTTAGAGTTAAAACAGATGAAGAATCTGGTCAAACTATTATTTCAGGAATGGGTGAGCTTCACTTAGAAATCCTTGTTGATAGAATGAAAAGAGAATTCGCTGTTGAAGCAGAAGTTGGTGCGCCTCAAGTTGCTTATAGAGAAACTATTAAAAATGCAACTAAAGTTGAGTACAAATATGCTAAACAATCTGGTGGTAAAGGTCAATACGGTCACGTATATTTAGAACTTACTCCATTACCTTCAGATAGTGAAGAAAACTATATCTTTAAAAACAACATTAAAGGTGGATCTGTTCCAAAAGAATATATTCCTGCTGTTGATAAAGGTTGTCAAGAAGCAATGGCTGGTGGAATTCTAGCTGGTTACCCAATGGTTAACATTCAAGTTGCATTATATGATGGTTCTTACCATGATGTAGATTCATCTGAAATGGCGTTTAAATTAGCTGCTTCTATGGGATTTAAAAAGGGTTGTAGATCTGATGCTGCAGGTCCTGTTATTTTAGAACCTATGATGAGAGTAGAAATTGAAACTCCTGAAGATTATATGGGTGATGTTATTGGCGATTGTAACAAAAGAAGAGGACAAGTTCAGTCTATGGATGACAGAGCTGGTATCAAATTAGTTGTTGCAATGGTTCCTTTGGCTGAAATGTTTGGATACTCTACAGATTTAAGATCTATGTCTCAAGGACGTGCAACTTATTCTATGGTATTTGATAATTATGCTGAAGTTCCAAGAAATGTATCTGATGAGATCATTAAAAAGAGAAATGGTTAATCAGGAATTATAAGAGTGAGTAATCTCACTCTTATCCTGATTAACGAGCTTTCTTTAATATAATTGAAATCGCAGATTTCATAATTATATAGAAAGGTCCGAGGGAAGTAATAATTACTTCTCTCATCAATTTCGATTATAAACCTCAATACTCTAAGTATTGAGGTTTTTTTTTACAAAATATTTTCCTTATAAGTATCAACTATTGATTCAATCTAATATTTAAATACGTAAAATTATAAGTAAATAAAATTCATGTTTTTTCTTCCTCTTTCTTTCATAATTCATAGAGTAAAAACTTTTATTAATACAAAAGATCTCTTCTTTAAAATTTCATATTAAAAACGTATTTATTAGTCAAAATGCAAAGATAGTTTTTTAAGTGTAGAATAGTCATCAAGAAATTAAGTAAAAATAATAAATAAATTATCTTACTAAGGCCAAAATACAAAAATAATAATAAAAACTTATATTAATTTAAAAGAGTTTAGCTAAAATAATTAAGACATAATTCATAGGATGCTGAATGTATACAAAGCTTATATTTGTTGGTTTTATCTTTTGTTCTTTACTAGAAGCCATTAGTCTTAAAAATGTGATAGAAAATACCATTAAAGAAAATCCAGAAATAAAATCTTTTCATAAAAATACCCAAGCCAATAAATATTATATTGACGAAGAACGTGCCTCTTTTTTACCAAGTTTAACACTTGATGCTTATTATGAAAAAAAAGACATTGAGGAAAAAACTCAAAACAGTAATAGAGACTCAACACAAAAGGGTCATAATGTAATTTTAAAAGTATCTCAACTTCTTTATGATGGTGGGAAAGCTGATGCCAGATACGATGAGCAAAAGAATTTGTATCTTTCCAAAAAACTAGCGAATGACTTTTTAATTGATAATATTATTCAAACATCACTTGAAACATATTTGGACTTAGTTAAATATGAAGAAAAATTAATTTTGGTTAAACATAATTTAGGGGTACATGAAAACTATTTAGAAATTGCAATCAATTCTGAAGAAGTAAGTGGTGAGAAATTAGATAGATTACAAGTTGAATCAAAATTAGCTACTTCTTATGTAAGGTATTATGAAGATGTAGAAGCTCAAAAAAACCTGAACCTTACGTTAAAAGAAGTCTCCAATTTAGAAATAAAAAATGAATTTATTTGCAGACCAATTGTTGATGAAAGTTTAATTGTTCTAAAAGAAGAAGCGTTTATTAAAGAAGCACTTTTTAACAATAAAGAAATTTTGGAGCAAATAACAAAGATTAGAAAACAAAATAACGTACTTTCACAAAACAGACTCTTTTTGCCAAGTATTAATGCTTACATTACACAAGAGTTTGATAAAGATTTGGACAAAGTGAATACTAGAAAAGATGAACTGTCTTTTAAAATTCAATTAACTTACAATTTGTTTAATGGTTTTAGGGATCAAAGTAAATATCTACAAGAAAAAACCTTTTTAAATGAAGCTCAGATTTTATTAGATTCACTTACTAATAAAGTTAAAAAAGAGTCTGCTCTTAGACATTTTATTTACTTTAATATAAAAAATAAGATTAAATATTTGAAAAATTATATTTTATATAACAAAGAAATACTTGGAATTTACCATCAGCAGTTTGAAGGTGGTACTAGAACTTTTCTAGATTTAGTTAATCAAGAAGCAGAAGTATTTAAAGCAAAAAATGATTTAATAGAACAAGAATTTTTGCATTTTAAAAATTACTACCAAATTTTAAAAGATTTAGGTTTATTAACTAGAACTATTCTAAAGCATCAAAATACTTTATGTGAAAAGATTGTACTTAGTTTTGATGAGTATAAAAGTGATTCCAATGAAGAAAATGATTTAATTGAAATATTAAATGATGACTTGAATGCTAGCGATACTTCGCTTTCAAAGGAAAAAAAACCAGATGAAAAAATAGATAGTATCACACAAGACAGTCTTAATCGAGCAAAAGATTTTACTAAAGATGGTACTGTTAATATGATGTTAGATGATATGTTAACAGATATTTATAATTTAGAAGTAGACAATGATAAAAAAAGAGTTGCTTCTTTTAAAATTAAAGTGAATAAAAAAGTCATTCCTCTTTCTTTTGAAAAAAAAGTGGAAGATAATAATATAAATAAAAAAATAGAAAAAAAACAAAATTATAATCTAAGAATTCTAAGTTCAGTAAAAGAGATTCTACCTTTAGAAATAAAAACTGAGTTCTTGAATGAATCATCAAAATTTTATACCATAGTTATTTTAAATGTTAATAAAAATATTAGCATGAAAGAATTTATCAGAAGATATTATTTAGATGATAATTATTACAATTTTAAAGTAAAAGGAAAAGAAAGAATACTTTATGGGGCATATATTTCTTCCAAAGAAGCCAAACTTGCAATTGAAGCTTTACATCCACATTTACAGAAAATGCAAGTTGTTGTTGATTTAATTAAAAATCAGAAATCCTTATATAAAAAATAAAGGCAAACTTTGAAACCTGAAATAAGCGAAAATGAACTCGAACAAATGACAAGCACTAGAAAAATAGATTCTCTTCTTGAATGTTTATTATTTTTATCAAAATATTATAATAGGCCCAGTTCTGCTGAATCCTTAACAAGTGGATTAGCTATTTATAATCAATTTATGAGCCCAAAAATGTTTGAGGAATCAGCCTTAAGAATTGGACTAAAAATCAAAACAGTAAAAAGAGAATTAAAAGAACTCTCTTCTTTAGCACTGCCTAGTGTATTAATTTTAGAAGGGAATTCTGCTTGTGTGCTTTTAGCTATTAATGAAGAAGATAATACATATAAAGTAATGATTCCTGAAATATCAACAGGAGAAATGACTATTACTTCTGCTCAAATGCACGGTATTTATGCAGATTTTACGCTTATTATCAAACCAGAATATAATTTTAATAATAGAATTAAACAAGATGTTAAAATTGATCAACCTAAATCTTGGTTTTGGGGAACTATGGTTAAGAGTAAACCCTTGTATATTAAAGTAATTATTGCTGCTTTAATTATAAATATGTTTATTCTAGCAACCCCTATGTTTACTATGAATGTATACGATAGAGTCCTGCCTAATAATGCTCTTTCAACCTTGTGGGTACTTGCTATTGGTATTTTACTGGTAATGACATTTGATTTTATTCTAAAATTAATGCGTGCTCATTTTATACAACTTGCAGGTAAAAAAAGTGATATTATAATGTCTTCTATGATTTTTGATCAGTTACTTAATATAAGGCTTGATCAAAAGCCTGCTTCAACAGGACAGTTTGTTTCAAGACTTCAGTCTTTTGAAAGTGTAAGAGAATTTTTCTCTTCAGCTACCGTTGCTGCTATTGTAGATTTACCTTTTATTGTTTTGTTTATTATTATAATTTTTATTATTGGAGGACCGGTAGGTTATATTTCAATTTTTACAGTTATTATAGCTTTTACTTTTTCTTATTTTATGCAAAAACCTATAAAAAAAGCAGTTGAAGCATCTGCAAAAGAAGATCAAATAAAACAAAGTACGTTAAATGAAACAGTTGCTGGTTTAGAAATAATAAAATCAGTACGAGCACAAAGCAGAATGAGAACTCATTGGGATAACTCCATTGAAAAAACAACTCATTATGGAAAAAAATCTCATTTTTTATCCCAAATAGTAACCTTTTTTACTGCATTTATTTCTCAGTTTTCTAATATCGCTATTGTAGTTGCGGGAGTATATTTAGCAAGTATTGGTGAGATGACTATGGGAGCTATTATTGCATCTATGATGCTAAATGGAAGGGTAATAGCACCTGTTTCCCAAATAGTTGGTATGATTATTCGTTTTGATAAAACAATATTATCTTTAAATAATATTGATGAAATTATGAAGATGCCAGTTGAGAGAGAGCATGATAAGAATTATTTATCCAGACCTGATTTAAATGGGGACATTGTTTTTAAAGATGTTGATTTTTCTTATAAAGATCAAAATTTCCTGGTTTTAAAAAATATTAATTTGACCATAAAACAAGGTGAAAAAGTAGGAATTATTGGAAAAATTGGATGTGGGAAATCTACACTTTGGAAATTAATCATGAATTTATATGAGCCTAAAAGTGGGTCTGTTTTAGTGGATAATTCTGATATTAGGCAAATCGATCCTGTTGATCTACGACGGGCTATTGGTTGTGTACCTCAAGAGCCATTTTTATTTATGGGCAGCATTAAAGATAATATTACTATTGGAGAAGAGCATGCCAGTGATACGGAAATTTTAGAAGCTTCTAAAATTGCTGGAGTACATGATTTTATTGGAAAACATGATGTGGGATATGATTTATTAGTAGGGGAGAGAGGTGAAGGATTAAGTGGAGGGGAGCGCCAAAGTGTTACTTTAGCAAGAGCCATTATTACTAACCCCAATATTTTAATTCTGGATGAACCTACTAACTCGCTTGATGGGCAAAGTGAAGAATTATTTAAGCGCCGTATCAAAGATATTGTTGCTGATAAAACAATGATTTTAATTACACATAAACCATCTGTTTTATCACTGGTTGATAGATTAATAGTAATGGATGATGGAAAAATAATTGCTGATGGGCCTAAAGAAGAAGTTCTTGAGAGTTTAGCAGGTAAAAGTAAAAGGGTAAATCATGCATAAAGAAGATGTTGATTTTGTGCATGCTTTGCAAGCACAAGTAAATGCGGAGCCTAGTAATTTTACAAATAGGTTTTTTTATTTAATAATAGGATTTTTCTTTATTGCAATTATCTGGGCTTATTTCTCAGATATAGATGAATTAGCAAGAGGTGAGGGGAAAGTAATTCCTTCTGAAAAAATACAAACCATACAAAGTTTAGATGGTGGAATTATTGCAGCTATTTTGGTTAAAGAAGGTAGTTTTGTTAAAAAAGGTCAAGCTTTGATCAAAATTGATACTACAAGATATAAAGCTTCTTTAGATGAAAACAAAAAAGCGTATTGGGGTTTGCTGGTTTCTAAAGTACGACTTAACAGTGCACATTCTATGAATATGAAGTATAAAATTCCTGTATTGAGATTTTCACGAGAATTAAAGCAGAATGTACCTGACCTGATTGAAAGTGAAAGAGTTCTGTACAGAGCAGAAGTAAAAGAACATAAAATTGCCTTAGAAATTCTAGAAAACCAATTGGGACAAAAAATACAAGAATTATTTGAATTAAAAGCAAAAAAGAAACAATTGTTAACTACCAAAATCTTAGTAAGAGAAGAATTTAAAACAATCAAGAGATTGGTTGATTCTAGGGCCAAATCTAAGATTGAACTTATTACTGTAAAAAAAGAATTAAATATAATTTCTGGAGATATAGCTGCAATTAATGCAAGTATTCCAAAAGCAAATTTAACCATAGAAGAAGCAAAAAATAGAATTATTGAAAAAATAAATAATTACAAAAGTGAAAACTTAAAACAGCTTCATGATGAAAACATAAAAATAAAAAAATACGAATCCATTTTGATAGAAGAAGAAGATAAACTGGATAAAACGGTTGTGAAATCGCCTGTAAATGGTGTTATTAAATTAATTAATGTGAATACAGTAGGTGGAGTTGTAAGATCTGGTGATAATTTAATAGAAATTGTACCTGAAAGTGATGTTTTGTTAATTGAAGCTAAAATTGACCCTAAGGATATTGCTTTTATTAATCCTGAACAAAAAACGGTTATTAAAATTACTGCTTATGATTTTTCAATTTATGGTGGATTAGAAGGCCAAATTGTTGAAATATCAGCGGATAGTATTATTGATAAAGAAGATAAAAACCAGAAACCATATTACCGTATTTTGGTAAAAACCAATAAAAATTATCTGGAAAGAAAAGGAAAAAAACATCCAATTATACCTGGAATGATTGCTTCAGTTGATATTATTACGGGACAAAAATCCATTCTAGATTTTTTATTAAAACCTATTTTAAAAACAAAACAAAATGCATTTCATGAAAGATAAGAATTATCTTTCATTTTGTAATACAAAGGGTTTCAAATAAATATTTTGTTATAATCGCATATGAAAATAACCAAAAACTTTGATAAACTAAAACAAATTAAAACAGTTGGCATTATTTTACGACCAAATTCGCCAGCACTTATTGAACAGTATGAAATAATTAAACAGCATTTTTGTGATGAAAACATTGAAGTACTGTTAGAAGACAAATCTTCTTTAATGATTTATAAGAAAAAAGCCTATTCTTTTGATGCTTTATGTCAAAAAAGTGATTTTTTAGTTTCTCTTGGTGGAGATGGTACCTTAATCTCAGTAGTAAGAAAATCTTTTGCCTGTGATATAGCAGTTTTAGGTATTAATCTTGGAACATTGGGTTTTTTAACGGATATTCCTTTTTCAAAAGTAAAACCTTTTATTCAAGATTTAAAAAAAGACATATATAAAATCGATTCTCGCATGATGATTGCAGGAGCAACAAAAGCGAATACTTTTGTTGCTTTTAATGACATAGTAATTTCAAGAAAATCTATTTCTTCAATGATTAGGATTAATGGCAAAATTGATGGAAAACCTTTTAACACTTATTATGGTGATGGTGTTATTATTTCTACCCCAACAGGTTCAACTGCTTACAATCTTTCTTTAGGTGGCCCTGTTGTATTTCCCTTAACAGATGCTTTTATTGTTACTCCTGTTGCACCTCATTCTTTAACACAACGCCCTTTAGTACTTCCAGCAGACTTTGAGATAGAATTTACTATTTTAAGCTCACAAGGTGCTGTTATTATTGTAGATGGGCAAGAATTTTACGGAATAGAACAAAATGAATCTATAAAAATAAAAATTGCTTCAAAAAAAGCAAAATTAATACACCGTGTTGAACGAAATTATTTTGAAGTATTAAGTGAAAAACTGCAATGGGGAAATTAAATGATTAGTAGGTTTTATTTAGAGAATTATTTATCCTTTTCAAAAGTTGATTTGGAATTTAAAAAAGGTCTTGTCGTTTTTACAGGACCTTCAGGTGCGGGTAAATCTATTTTAATGGATTCTTTGCTGGCATTGTTTGGTATTAAAGAAGGAAAAGCTACCTTAAGTGAAGTCGTATTAGAAGAGACAAATATATCAAATGATTTATTTGATATAAAAAACAATGATGATATTTATATCAAAGAAATAAAAAAAGATAAAACACGCTACTTTTTAAACAATCAAAGTCTTTCAAAAAAGAATTTAAAAGATTTTTCTTCTTCTTTGGTAAAACATATTCATGTAAAAGACAATTCTGATTTTGAAAGTGATAAACTTATTTATTTTTTAGATTTTTTATCTCAAAATGAGAATAAAAACTTTAATAAATTAAAAGAATCTTTTGCTATAAAATATGCAGAATTTATAAGCATTCAAAAAGAGTTAAATAAAATTATCCAGGATGAATCGAAACTAGATGAATTAAAAGAATTCGCTAAATATGAAATTGAAAAAATTGTTTCAATTGACCCTAAAATAAATGAATACGATGAACTAAAAGAAATCAGAAAAACCTTAAGTAAAAAAGACAAAATTGAAGAAGCAATTAATGAATCTAAAGAAATATTTTCTTTTACATCAAAAGTTTCAAAAACATTGAATTTAATGGAAAAAGACAGTTCTTTTTTTGATGAAGCGATAAATGAACTTAATAATATTTATGAGGGGTTTACTGATTCTTTATATGAGTTAGAAGATATGGATATCGAAGAGGTTTTAAATCGTATTGAATTATTAAGTTCACTTGAGAAACGTTTTGGTTCAATATCTCTAGCTCTTGAGTATAAAAAGAAAAAAGAAGAGGAATTAGAATCTTATGATAATATTATATTTTCTAAATCACAATTAGAAAAAAAAGTTCTTGTGCTTGGAAATGAAATTAAAACATTAGCAGATAAACTAAGTAATGAACGAAAAAAATCTGCTAAAATACTTGAAAAAAAGATAAATCACTATTTGAAATATCTTTATTTATCGAATGCAAAAGTAATCTTAGAAGAAAAAACACTAGATGGAACGGGTATTGACAAAGTAGTCTTTATTTTAAATAATGTTAAGTTGGATACTATTTCTAGTGGTGAATTTAATAGATTAAGGCTTGCTTTATTAACATCCATGAGTGAATACGAAATCAATGATAATGGTATTTTATTTTTAGATGAGATTGATGCGAATTTATCTGGAAAAGAATCTGCTGCAATTGCAACAGTACTTAAAAAACTAACACAAAAATATCAAATTTTTGCCATTTCACATCAACCCCAATTAACAGCTTGTGCTTCTCAACACTTTTTTGTTGATAAAAAGAATAATAAATCCAGTATTACGGAACTTTCCAAAATTGAACAGGAAAATGAAATTGCACGAATGATTTCGGGAGAAAAGATTACACAAGAAGCGCTTGTTTTTGCTAAGGATCTGCTTGAGGCTTCTTCGTAGTAATTGAGTTCTCTTGTTCTTTTGAGCTAAGATGCGCATATAAAAAGCAATCTCATTCGAGGGAAGTGATGCGCATATAAAAAGCAATTTCTATTGCTTTTTATATGCTTACATTAAACTCTTTTCTCATATTTTCAGTCAAAGACTTAAGTTTTGTCCAGTCTGTTGGGTTAGAAGTTTTCTCTAAAAGTGGGCTTAAGTTTTTGTGAAATTTTTTCAAAAAATTATGAATATATTCAGTTTTATTAAAAGGATTATTAATGTAAGCTCCATTATCAATTAATTCTACCACTAAATCCGTATAACCTAAAAAAGCCGCATAATTAATAGGTAAAACTCCGAATTTATCGGGTTTATTTAATAAATCTTTGTTAAAAGATAAAATTAATCTAAATACTTTAACTTTATTTTGCCACATACAGTTATGAATCATATTTCTACCTCGGGCATCAACAGCATTAATATCAGCTCCTGCATTTAGAATTATTTTGATGGTTTGAATATCATTGTCTAAAATTGCTTTATGTAAAGTAATGCCACCATGCGAATCTCTTGCATTAACATCAGCCCCTAAGGTAATTACTTGTTTTAACATTATGTAATACAAACGCTGATCAGAAACTTTTTTAAAGGCAATATTTTCTGCCATATACTTATAAACAATATTTGAATTCTCTCTGTCTCTTTGATTAATATCTGCGCCATATTTAGCCAAAGATTTAACCAAATCAATATTATTATGAAAAACAGCATCAAAAAAATAAGGTTGTTCTTCCGAATTTAACATTGTTAAATTAACTTCTCCATTTAATAAAATTTCATGCAATACTTGTCTATAGTTTTGTGTTTCATCTATATTTCTTTTTTCTTTTAATTTCATCTTTTTTTCATTGTGTAATACAAGCTCAATGGTAATAAGTTTTTCAATAATCGTTTTGTTATTATTATCTGTGATGTTGGGGCGTGCTCCATAATTAAGCAATAAAGAAACAGCTTCTATATTAGAACTACCTTTCATGGCAGCTGTTGATAAGGCTGTTGTATTTGAGGAGTCAATAAAGTTGGGATCTACGCCATATTCTAAAAGAATTTTCATGATATCTATATTGTTAATTGCTGTTACGTAGGTTAAAACATTTTCTCCATCGTTATTGTATACATTGTAATTTATTTCTTCTTCTATTAACCAGGGAATCATATCTATTAAATTGATTAATGGAAGTTTTTCATCTGCTGTTAAATCTTTAAGTCTGGGATAATCAGTGTTGATATATTTAATCAATTCCATTAAAACAGTATTTCCATCTTTATCTACATGGTTAATATCTAAACCCAAAGACAAAGCATACATAAATGTGTCTATGCTTGACGCACCCTTTTTAACTATATAAAATAAAGTTGATTTCCCATTTGGATCAGTTTCCTCTAAATTGAGTTTTGCTTTTGATAAAATTAATTTTAAAATAGCTGGTTTACTGTAGGTATTTTGATAAAATAAAATACTGCTATCAACTTTAACAAGTTTATTTACAATAATATCGTTTATAACTTCTATATTTTGTGAATCTACGGCATCAAAAATAAGGTTGTGATTTTCTAAATCAACATTATTGATTTTTTTAGCACTTTTCTTTAGAGAAATATAAATTGATTTTCTTGAATACTTTACTGCTTCTTGTATTGCAGTTCTTCCTTCATTATTTCTTTCATCAAGTTTTGCGCCTGCATTAATAAATAAGTTAGCTGCTTCAGTAGCGCCTAATTTAGAAGCTAATAATAAAGCAGTATTTCCATCTTCATCGCATAAATTCATATCAATCTTTTTAGATAGTAACCATGTAATTGCTTCTATAGAATTGTTTTCTGCACTCATGTGTAGAAAACCTTTTTTATGTTCATTTACATAATTTATTTTCACATCTTTTAAAATTGAATTTGCTTTTGATTCTGAGAATGTTGCATGATTAAGTACTGCTATTAAATCTTCTGCTGTATAAGTTTTAAATAATTTCGAAAACATAAAGGGTCCTTTGATTTAGATATTTTAGCAAAAGAATGTATTTTAAAAGATTAAAAAAATAAATAATTTTAAATAATTAGCAAAATAGCCTAAAATGGTAAAAAAAATGCTTTTTTCCTTATTATTTAATAATAAAAAAATAGATTTTATTTTTAAAAGACTGGATTTGCTTAAAATATTATCTATGATTTTATAACAAAGAAAAAATAAATAGAATTTAGCTATAATCGCGATAACAATATTACAGTGCAATGCACAAGGATTAAAATGAAGAAAGTAGAATTATTAAGTCCAGCAGGAAACTTAGAAAAACTAAAAATAGCAATTTCATATGGGGCAGATGCCGTTTATGGGGGTGTGTCACATTTTTCGCTAAGAATTAGATCAGGAAAAGAATTTACACTTGAAACCTTTCAAGAAGGTATTGATTATGCTCACGAAAGAGGAAAAAAAGTATATGTAACGATTAATGGTTTTCCTTTTAACTCTCAAATTAATTTATTAAAAAAGCATATTTTATCAATGGCAGCGTTAAAGCCTGATGCTTTTATTGTAGCAGCTCCTGGAGTTGTAAGGTTATGTAGAGAATTAGCACCCCAAATAGAAATACATCTCTCCACTCAAGCCAATGTACTTAATTATTTAGATGCACAGGTTTTTTGGGACATGGGTGTACGAAGAATAGTAGTTGCCAGAGAAATTTCACTAAAAGATGTTATTGAAATTAAAAAACATTTACCAGATATGGAAATTGAAATTTTTGTACATGGGTCTATGTGTTTTGCTTATTCAGGACGTTGTTTGGTTTCCGCTGTTCAAATGGGAAGGGTTCCTAATAGAGGAAGCTGTGCGAATGACTGTCGTTTTGAGTATACCTTATATGCTGCAAATGAAGATCATAGCTCACTGTTTAGACTAGAAGAAGAACCAGGAGTTGGTACGTATATTTTTAATGCAAAAGATATGAACTTAGCCTCTCATATTGATGAAATCTTGGAATCCGGAGCAGTAGATTCTTTAAAAATCGAAGGAAGAACTAAATCCCCTTATTATGCTGCAGTAACTGCAAATGCCTATAGAATGGCTATTGATGATTTTTATGAAGGTACTTTTGATGAAGCAAAATACCAAAAAGAATTGTTCACAACAAAAAACAGAGGTTTTTCAGATGCGTATTTAATTCATAAACCTTTTGATAGAAATGATACTCAAAACTATGATTATTCTTTATCAAAAGGTTCTTTTGAAGTATCAGGACTTGTTTGTGACGATGAAATACACTTTTTATGTAAATATAAAACATTACCTGGAATTGATGTTGAAATCTTTTTACCTCAAAATTCTTCTATTGATGAATGTGAAAATGAAATTGGAAAGATTTATAAAAAAGAGGATGGCAAATATTATATTAATTTCAAAAAGATTTTAACAGATAAAAATAAAGAGTTAGAAGCTGTTCATTCTGGAAATCTTAATAAAATTCAATTACCAGGGAAATTACCTTATTTAACCATGTTAAGAATAGAAAATGAAGGCGAAGCGGTTAATCCGTTCGCTTAATGGTTTATTTTAAAGTCTCGCAAAATATTAATATAAAAACGACGGATGGTTCTTTAGTAAAATATCATAAAGCTCCTCCTGGAATTACAAGTGATGACTTTATTTATTGTTCAACCTATAATGATTTTTTAGATTTGAAGAATGTATTTGCACGAGTAGACAAAAAATATCAAATTAAAGTTCTTCTTGAAGATCGAATTCTTTCTTCACATATTATGCCAATTGAATTAGGAATTACAAATAAGTTCGAATACCAAACTTTGAAAAAAATTGATTATCGCATGAAAAAAAACTTATATGTTGAAAAAAACTTAGAGCATAAAATAAAAGAAGTATCTTTTAATGAAGATGGTTTTGATTTTTATGAACAAATAAAACATTGTATAAAACCAGATATCAGCTTAGCAATTATTGGTGGAGTGGGTAGAAATATTGGAGAAATTATTTCTTCATGTTCTGCTTTAAGAATTTTATATGAAGAACTTGAACATAAATTTTTGAGTATTAAACTTGATATTTATTTAGAAAGTAGCGAGAATAAATACTATTCCAGAGATAAAGAACTTCTTCTTACTCAAGGTTTTATACATAAAATTGAGCCTTTGTCTTTGTCTTTAAAAAAACTTTTAAATTATGATTTTATTATTGACACTTCTTTATTGAATAAAAGAACCTACTTTTCTAATATGCCTTATGTTGACGCTTATCTTTATAAATTTGGAATTGACTATGAAAAAGTTAATAAACAAAGAAAATCGACTTTTATAGATAGAATTAGCACACCTTTAAATAAAAACTTAATTAAGAAAATAAAAGACCTAAAAAAAGTGGGAAAACTGCTTTTATTTCATCCTTATTCTGCAAACGAAAACAGAAGCATACCTAAAGAATTTGCAATAAAATATCTAAAAAAATTGATTAATAAAGCGGATGATTATACTATTGTATCTGCTTTAAATATTACAGAATTGCATGATGATCGTTATGTAAACTTAGCTGGATTATCTAAAAGTTTAAGTGAATTTATTTATATAATTTCGCAAGTAGACAAAATTATTACAGTTGATACTTCTACTTATCATATTGCAGATGCTTTTTTTGTTCCTACTTTGGTTTTGTTTACCGATGATAAAGCTGAAATCAGAACCAAATATTATCAGCAAACAAAAACCATCGAAATTGAAGACAAAACAAAAAATTATTCTACCTTTACTTTTGAGAATCCTAGTTTAGAACTTTATAAACATCAAGCATGGAAAGAGCTGAAAATATCGAAGGTTATGAAACTATTAGAAACAATTTGATATAATCCAAATATGTTCGAAAAAGAATTAATTATTAAGGAAAATATTATGAATTTTGTTTCAATTATAATGGGAAGTAAATCAGATTACGAAGTTATGAAAAACTGTAGCGATACGTTTGAAAAGTTTAATGTGAAGTATGAAATGATTATTTCATCAGCACACAGATCTCCAACAAGAACAAAAAACTATATTAAAGAAGCTGAAAGTAAAGGCGCTGTTGTATTTATTGCTGCTGCTGGAATGGCTGCACATTTAGCTGGAGCATTAGCTGCAACTACAACTAAACCTGTTCTTGGAGTTCCAATGAAAGGTGGAGCAATGGATGGAATGGATGCTTTGCTTTCAACAGTTCAAATGCCTTCTGGAATGCCTGTAGGTACTGTTGCTTTGGGACGTGCTGGTGCAATTAATGCAGCTTACTTAGCAATGCAAATTTTAGCTATTAGTGATAAGGAATTGGCAACTAAGTTAATAGAAGATCGTATTATTAAAGAAAAAGCAGTTGAAACAGATTCTTTAACTATTGAAGTTAGAATATAAAATCGTTAAAGAAAAAGAGAGATTTATCTCTCTTTCTTCAAATATAAATTAAAATATTTCTTTGATATGTTTTAGTTTTTATTTGTATTATATGAAATAATTTATTACAGGAAACCAAGCATGTTAACATTTTCACAAATGCTATTAAAACTACAAGAATTTTGGGCTAATCAAGGCTGTAATGTTCTTCAACCTTATGATATTCCAGCAGGTGCTGGAACTTTTCATCCCGCAACTCTCTTACGATCTCTTGATTCTACTCCTTGGTCTACTGCTTATGTAGCTCCATGTCGACGACCAACGGATGGAAGATATGGAGAAAATCCGAATCGTTTGGGTTCTTATTATCAATTTCAAGTTTTAATTAAACCAAGTCCTTCTAATATTCAAGATTTGTATTTACAAAGTTTAGAATTTTTAGGTTTAGATATTTCAAAACATGATATTCGTTTTGTTGAAGATAACTGGGAATCTCCAACACTTGGGGCTTGGGGTCTTGGTTGGGAAGTATGGTTAGATGGAATGGAAGTTTCACAATTTACTTATTTTCAGCAAGTAGGGGGAATTGTTTGTGATCCTGTTGCTGTTGAGATCACTTATGGTACTGAGCGTTTAGCTATGTATCTGCAAGAAGTAGATTCTATTTTCGATATTGTATGGAATAAAAATGCCCATGGAATTACTACTTATGCAGATGTGCATAAAGAAGGGGAATATCAATTTTCAAAATACAATTTTGAAATTGCAAATACAGAAATCTTATTCAGACATTTTGATGATGCTTTTGCTGAGTGTAAAGCTGCCTTAGAAGCACAATTACCTTTACCTGCATATGATCAGTGTATGATAGCTTCCCATGCTTTTAATACACTTGATGCAAGAAAAGCAATTTCAGTTACTGAGAGACAAAACTATATATTAAAAGTACGTGAACTTTCACAAGCTTGTGCTAAAATGTACAGTACACAAGAAGTAGAAAGAACAATAAGAATTGGAAATAAAAAAAACTTGGAAATTTTAAAAGAAAAATTTCCTGAAAAATTTGTTTAGGTAATTATGAAACTGGAATTAATTTATAATTTTTTAGATGAACTATCCCCTTTTTCTTTGCAAGAAAAATGGGATAATTCAGGCCTTTTGGTTGGAAATTTAAATGATGATATAAAAGAAGTGCATATAAGCATTGATTTAGATGAAGAGATGTTGGCTTTGATTCCTAATAACTCTTTGATAATTACTCATCATCCTTTAATTTTTAAAGCCTTAAAAACAGTAAATTATGATTCTTATTCTACAAAACTATTAAAAATACTTATTCAAAAAAATATTGCATTAATTTCTATGCATACAAATATTGATGTAAGTCATTTAAATAAATATGTAGCACAAGAAATCTTAGGTTTAGAAATAATTCCTAGTGAGGATTTTATTGTATATGCAAAAGTAAATATGCCCTTTGATGATTTTTCAAAATATATCAGTGAAAAATTAAATCTTAGCTATAACAAAGTTGTTAAGTGCAGTGATTATATTCAAAGCGTAGCATTAGTTACAGGTGCTGGAATGAGCTTTTTAGAAGAGGTAAAAGCAGATTGTTTTTTAACCGGAGATATTAAATATCATGAAGCTATGGAAGCCAAAAGTAGAAAAATCTCATTAATTGACATCAGACACTATGAAAGTGAACAGGCCTTTAGTACCCTTCTTATGGGACTTTTAGAAAAATATTTGGAAAATAATAAATTAAAAGCTATAATTACAGCTTCAAAAAACCCATTTGTGTTTTGTAAACAAGGAGAACCGATTGAATAAATATTTAGAAGACCTAGTTAAGTTATCAAGTTTTGATACAAAAATTTCAGCATTTGAACCCAGAATTGAAGATGAAAACAGTAAGTTGGCAGCATTTATTGATGTAGCAGAAGAAATAAAAGGTAAAATCAATACTTTATATGCAGAAATTGATGATATAAAATCAAAAACAACTAAAAATAACATTCACTTAGGTGAGTTAAAATCTAAATTAGAAGATATTGCTAAAAAACATTCTTCTGTTAAAACAGACAGAGAATTAAAAGCATTACAACTAGAAGAAGAAATTTCTAAAGAACAAATTACTTTTGCTAATGAAGAAATTATCAGATTTGACATTTTAAGTACTGCAAAAGAAGAACAATTAAAAGAGTTTCAATCAAAATTAAGTGAAGAAGAAGCTTCAATTGCTGAACTTAAAGTTCTAGTTGATGGTAATATTGAAAGCATTTCTAAAGAGCGAAATGAAGTATATGAAGACAGATCAAAATTATTAGAAAATTTTGATAATAAAATCTTAACATTTTACCAAAAAATCAAAAGATGGGCTACTGATGCAGCTGTTGTACCTGTACGAAAACAAGCGTGTTATGGTTGTTACATGAAAATAAATGATAAAATATATTCAGAAGTAATTAAATCTGATGAGATTGTAAACTGTCCACATTGTGGAAGAATTCTTTATAAAGAAAACGAATCTGAAGAGGCTTAATTGAGCCTCTTTAGTCTAATATACTTTTTAATTAGTCTATTTCTCTATCTTCTAGCACTTCCATTTTTACTGTACAAAGCTTCAAAAGAAAAATATAAAATTGCAATTCCTTCAAAGTTTTTTTTGAAAAATAATAAATTCTTTGATAAAAATGACATATGGTTTCATTGTTGTTCTATGGGAGAAACTAAAGCTATTGAAACAATAGTTAAAGAATTAAAAGAAGAAGTTAATATAAGTGTAATTACCAATACTGGATATGAAGAAGCTAAAAAGTTTTCTAGCAGTGTTAGGTATTTGCCTTATGAACTTTTTTTACCTTTTTGGATTAAACCCCAAAAAGTTTTATTGGTTATGGAAGCTGAGCTTTGGTATATGTTATTTTTGTGTGCAAGAAAAACAAATACAAAAACGTTATTAATAAATGCAAGAATCTCTGATAAGTCTTATAAGTCTTATTTACGATATGCATGGATTTATAAGAAAATTTTTAAAAATATAGATAAAGTTTTTGCACAAAGCGAAAAAGACAAAAAAAGGCTTCTTCAATTAGGTGCAAAAAATGTAGAAGTTATAGGGAATATAAAACTTGCAAATTTACCAAAAGTAAAACAAGAGTTAATAAAACCTAAAAGTTTTGTCCTCTGTGCTGCTTCTACACATGAAAAAGAAGAAGCACTTATTTTAGATGCGTATAACAAAGATTTAGGAAAACTAATAATTGTTCCACGTCATCCTGAACGTTTTGATAAAGTTGAAAAATTAATTAAAGAGTATTGTAGAAAAGAAGATTTGACATATAATAGATATTCTAAAAATGCCCATTTTAATGCTGATATTACATTAGTAGATGTTATGGGAATTTTAATTGATATAATGAATATATCAGATGCAGTTATATTAGGTGGCGCTTTTGAAAAAATTGGTGGACATAATCCAATTGAGCCTGCTTTTTTTAATTGTAAAATAATAAGTGGAGAACATATATTTAATCAAAAATCACTTTTTGAGTGTGTAAATGATTATTATATTGTTAAAAATGAAGAACTAAAAGATACATTAAAAAATGTTAAGAATTTAAAAAATTCATCACTGGTTCAAAAAGGTTCAATTGAGCCTATTATAAAGGAAATAAATGGAAACTGAAAAAGCATATAAATTATTAGCACAACAAGAAGGAATTTCTAACGGAAAAGCTAAAACATTAATTGATAAAGGACTTGTAAGAGTTGCTGGTAGAAAAGTAACAATTGCTAGGGGCGAAATAGATGTCAGGTCAAATTTTGCTATTAAAGATGTAAATGATTTAAGAATTATTTTTCAAGATGATGATATTATGGCTGTGGATAAACCCGCTTTTTTAACAGCGGATGAAATAAGCAGAAAATTCCCTGATTATATCTTGTTAAACAGATTAGATAAAGAAACATCAGGTGTTATGTTGTTTGCCAAAAATAAAGCTTTTCAAAACAAAGCAATAAGTGAATTTAAAGCTAACAGAGTTTATAAAGAGTATGTTGCTGTTGTTGAGGGAAAATTTATTGATGATATAGAAATTGATAAACCAATTTTAACTATTAAACACTCTGGAAAAGCAAGATCTACTATTGATAAAAAAGCAGGTAAACATGCTAAATCTACTGTTTATCCTATGTATGTAGAAGGAAATAAATCAAAAGTTAAAATTGTAATTGACACAGGAAGAACACACCAAATCAGAGTACATTTAAACTCAATTGGTTTTCCTATTATTGGAGATGCAACCTATGGTAAAACATCACCAAACGTACAAAGAGTATTATTGCATTCTAAATGTACTAAAATATTCGATTATACTTTTGAAGCAAAAGAACCAAGAGAGTTTAGAATTTTTGGACTGGAATAATCTTGTATATTTTAAGTATAAATGAAGTTTAATAAATTGCTACTAGCCCTAGTAATGGCTACTGCTAATATAAAATTATCAATTTTATATTAAATTTAACTTAAAACACACTCACTTTAATATTAAACAAAGCAAAATATCTGTATTATTACAAAATTAAAAATATGGAGAGATTATTTTGTTTGATGTTATAAGTAGTTCTATTAAAAATGCAGTTAATAAAATCAGATTTAAAGATGACGCAGCGTCTTTAAGTAAAGCCACAACTGAATTAAGAAAATCACTTTTAAAAGCAGATGTTTTTCATAAAACAACAAAAGAATTAGTAACACTTGTTGAAGCAGAAACAAAAAGATTAGGAATTGGGCAAGAGTCTTTTCTTAAAGCTTTAGCTACTTCTTTAGAAACAATATTAACAACGCCAGGTAATCAAGGTTTTGTTTATTCATCTACTCCTCCTACTACTATTCTTATGACAGGACTTCAAGGTTCTGGTAAAACAACGACAACAGGAAAACTAGCAAATTATCTTAAACTTAGAAAAAAGAAAGTATTAGTTGCTGCGTGTGATTTACAAAGACTTGCCGCTGTAGAACAATTAAAACAAATTGCTGCACAAATTGAAGTTGACATTTATTATGATGAGAATGAAAAAAACCCTGTAAAAATTGCACTTGCTGCAAAGAAAAAAGCGCTTGAGGGACATTATGATGTTCTTTTAGTTGATACTGCTGGACGTTTAGCCATAGATACAGAATTAATGAAAGAATTAAAAGAGATAAAAGACTCTTTAAACCCAGATGAAATTTTTTATGTTGCAGATTCATTAACAGGTCATGATGCAAGTAAAACAGCCAGTGCATTTAAAGAACAAATTGGTATAGATGGTGTTATTTTATCTAAATACGATGGAGATGTTAAAGGTGGAGTTGCCATTTCTTTAGCACATCAAGTAGGGGTTCCTTTACGATTCTTAGGAACGGGTGAAAAAATGCCTGATCTTGAAGTATTCATTCCTTCAAGAATTGTTTCTAGATTAATGGGTGCTGGTGATATTGAAGGTTTAGCTGAAAAAACATCTGTATTAATTGATGAAAAAACGGCAAAACAAGTAGCACGTAAGATTAAAAAAGGTGAATTTAATTATAATGACTTTTTAGACCAATTAGCTATGATGAGCAAACTAGGTTCTATGAAATCAATCATTGGTATGATTCCTGGTCTTTCTGCAATGACAGGAGGGCTTAAAGATATGGATTTTGATAATTCTGTTGAGATTAAAAGAATTAAAGCCCTTATAGGTTCTATGACACCAAAAGAGAGAGAAACACCCTCTTTAATTAATCCAAGTAGAAAAAAAAGAATAGCCAAAGGATGTGGCTTAAGTGAAGTTCAGATTAACAAAATCTTAAAACAATTTAAATCTGCATCAAAAATGGCAAAAAAACTTTCATCTAAGGGTGGAATGAAAGGTTTGGCTAATATGATGGGTCAAATGAAAGCACCTGGTGCTATGGGCAGTCTTCCTGGATTAGGAAGATAAAACAATAAAAATGTATAGTGTTGAACTGTAAACTCTAAGAGTTTAGAATTCAATACTATCGAAAATTAAAAGGAAAAAAACATGACAGTAATTAGATTAACACGAATGGGTCGAAACAAAAAACCATTTTATAGAATCGTTGTAACAGATTCAAGAAAAAGAAGAGATTCAGGATGGATTGAATCAATTGGTTATTTTAACCCAGTAGTTGAGCCTAAGGTTCTTAAAATTGATTTAGAAAGATATAACTATTGGTTAAGCGTTGGTGCTAAACCTAGTGAAAAAGTTAATAAATTAGCTACTTCAGCTAAATAGGTTTTCCTATGATAACAAATTTCATAGAAAACTATGCAAAGTTAATTGTTTCTTGTCCCGATGAAGTTAAGGTTTCAAAAGAACAAATTGATGAAACCTTTGCAGAAATTACAATTAAAGCCAATTCAAATGATATTGGTAAATTAATTGGCAAGAATGGTAATATGATCAATGCTTTAAAAACCATGGCAAATGGTTGTAAAGCTAAAGACGGTGTATCTTACAAGATACAAGTATTGGCAAACTAGTTTTATGGAAAATGTTTATATAGCAAAACTGGGAAAATCAGTTGGATTAAAAGGAGAAATTAAAATTTTTCTGGAATCCGACTTTCCTTCTCAATTCAAAAAAAACGCAAGTTTTACTACCAATAAAAATATTACATTAATAGTTGAATCCTTTAATGAAAAAAGAGCTGTGATTAAGTTTTTTGGAATTAATGACATTGATGCAGCTAAACGACTAACAAATACTGAGATTTATACAACAATTGAAGATACAAAAGATTCTTGTGCCCTAGAAGATGACCAATTTTTTTGGTTTGATATTAAAGAGTGTCAAGTGATTGAAAATGAGATTGTTCTAGGACTTGTTAGTGAAATACACCGTTATCCCTTGAGTGATTATTTAGAAGTTATAACGTCTAAAGACTTATTGGATAAATCTTTGGCTAAAACATTTTTAATACCTTACAATAAAGAATATATTCTTAGTGTAAATATTAATGAAAAAGAAATTATTGTGAAAGACTCTTTAATTATTTTAGAAAATAGCTAAGAATTTTATTCGTAATTACTAAGAAAAAAATTCTTAGTAGTTACATCTTTTGTCAAATTCTTCTTGTGTCAAATCAATTTTATAAGATTCATTCTTAAATGATTTTTGAAGTTTTTTAAGTACTTCATCTCTTTTTTCTTCACTATACGTACCCAATAATACTTCAACAGTATTGTTATTATCTCTACACAATTGTATATTATTATCAACTGCTTCAATTTTATCAATAAATGATTTGTATAAAAGGGTATTATTTGTTTCAACTTTTATAAAAGCTAAAAAAGAACTTTGCTCTATTATTTCATCTTGTTCTTCAACCATTATTTGTGCTATTAGGCTGTTTTGTATTGGTAAAGTACTTTCTTCAATAACTATTTGTGTATTTTTTTCTGCTTCAGTATCTACTTCAATTTCTTTTTCAATTTCTTCTTTTTGTTTTTCTAATAAAGTTATGGCTTCTTGTGCTTCTTCTTTTATCTTCTCATTTTCTTTTTCAAGATTATTTTCTTTATTTTGTGCAAGTAATAGTTCTTCTTGTGTGGTATTTAGTTCTTCTTTTAAGACCTTATTATTATTTAATAAATTATTATTCTCTTTTAATAATTGTATTTCTTTGTATTTGGCTAAAAGTTCTAAGTCTTTATTAATTTGCAATAATTGTGCATTTTTATCTTCAAGACTTGTTTGATATTCTTTTTTCTTTTTCTCTTTTAATTCTAAATCTTCGCTTTCAATGATTTGGTATTTTGTCAATAAATTTAATTTTTTGTTTAATCTTATAACATTAATATCTTTTATTTTAAAGTTATATTTTTCTGTTTTTTTGCTCATGCTTGATTTAATAATATTTTTCTCTTCAACTTCTTTTTCAAAAAATCCCAAAAAATATAAAATAACTAGAATAATAGAAAAAGAAGCAAGTACAGCCAGAACAATTAATAAATATTTTATATAGTTTGGTTTTTTCTTTTGAATATCTTTGTTTTCTTCCATTTTTTCACTATCAATTGATTCTATAGGTGTGCCAGTACCTGCTATTACAGAAGCCAAACCAAGTTCATTTAAATCATCTTGGGGTAAGGGGTTTTCTTCTTCTTTATCTTCTGACATGAAATCAAGGTTTTCTAATTCATCATCTGCTAAATCTTTTTCAGTGTTATTATCTTCTTCATCCAGATTCATAAGTTCATCTAATTCTTGATCTTCAGTGCTATTATCTTCTTCATCCAGATTCATAAGTTCATCCAAATTAGAGGCATCAGAAGGGTTATCTTGGATAAGTTCATCCATATCAGAAACAATACTATCCTCATTGTTTTCATCAAAATTCATTAATTCATCCATATTGGACTCATCTTCTTTTATCTCATTTGTATCTAGGTTCATTAATTCATCCATGTTATTATTATCATCAATATCATTGTCTAAATTCATTAGTTCATCCATGTCAGAAGATTCAGTATTTGCATCTGCATCTAAATCCATTAATTCATTCATATCCTCATTACCATTTTGAGGGATATCACTATCAAGGCTCATCAACTCATCTAAATCATTTGTATTGCTGTTTTCTGCCATTTATTTATCTTTATTTGAATTTCGTTTTTCTTTTTGTTTCTCTAATATTTTTCTTTTGTTTTTTTCATAATATTCTTTTCTATACTCTTTTAGTTCTTCTTTTCTTTTTTCTCTATAATCTTTATCATATTCTAAACGTTTATTTTTATTTAAAAAATAATACTCTTGTTTTTGTTTTTTGTATTGCGTTATTTTCTTAATGATTTTTTCTTTTCTAGAATCCACATGTTTTTTTTGTTGTTTAATTATTTCTTTTATTTTAAAATCAAAGTTTAAATCACTTAAATCATTTTCATAATCATGGGTGACTTTTTTTTCTTTGTTTTTATTTTTTAAATAATATTCTCTTTTTTTCCGCTTATGTGCCAGAAGTTTTTCTTTGCGAACATTTTTTAATTCTTCAAGCTTCATATTAATAATTATTAACTTTTCAATCTATTAACAATATCTAACATCTCATCTGTTGTTGTAATAGATTTTGAATTGGCTTCATAAGCTCTTTGTGCTGTAATCAAATCAACCATCTCCGTAACCAAAGATACATTTGAACCTTCTAGCATTCCTTGTCTTAAGGAACCAAATTGTTCAACTCCTGGATTTCCTTCAATTGGATCACCTGAAGAGGCAGAAGACATAAACATTGTTTCTCCAATAGGAGATAAACCAGCCGGATTAATAAAATCTACAATAGTGATTTGCCCCAACGTTACAAGATCTCCTGTTGTAGCATCTGTTGCACTCACTGTTCCATCTGTTCCAATAGTTAAATCAATTACATTATCAGGTTTTACAATTTCTGGTTCAAGTTTATAACCGCTTCCATTAACAATAGCACCCTCAGCATCAAATTTGAAAGACCCATTTCTTGTATATGCTATTTCACCATCGGGTAAAGTTAATGCAAAAAAACCATCACCTTCTATTGCAATATCCAATTCATTCCCCGTTGTTGCATTATTTCCAGGAAGGAAACTCTTTTGTACTCCTGAAAGCCTTACACCCATTCCCACATCTATTCCTGTAGGATTTGTAGTAGTTGCAGATGTTTGACCTGCAGTGTAATTTAATGATTCATACATTAAATCTTGAAATTCGGCTCTGTCTTTTTTAAAACCAGAAGTATTAACATTGGCAATATTATTTGACGTGACATCTATTTGATGTTGTTGCGCATTCATACCCGTTGCAGCAGTATATAATCCTCTAATCATTAGAAATCCTTTTGTAATTAAGATTATTATATTTAAAGAACTTTTAAACTTTCATAAATTACACTAATTATTTTAGCTATATTAAGTATAAATTCAATACAAATTTTATATAATTGATAAATAATGATTAGTACAAAGGTATAATATGAAAATTTTAATAGTTGATGATAGTTCAACAATGAGAAGAATAATTGGGAATGTGGTTCAACAATTGGGTTTTTCAAAAGATGATTTTGATGAAGCAGAAGATGGAGTTGTAGCATGGTCAATGCTTCAAAAAGGTCAGTATGACATTGTACTAACAGATTGGAATATGCCAAATATGAATGGTTTAGATTTGGTTAAACATATCCGTGGTGGCGGGGCTCATCAAAAAACTCCTATAATTATGATTACTACTGAAGGTGGTAAAATGGAAGTTATTACTGCTCTAAAAGCTGGGGTAAATAATTATATAGTAAAACCTTTTAATGCTGCAATATTAAAAGAGAAATTAGATGGTGTATTAAAATAAAAAGTAGATTTATTAAAAATATTTAAAAGGTTTTCTAATGAGTATGAGTCAAGAAGAGATTGAAGCATTAATGAGTGGAATTGAAGTAGAAGATACTCCTAACCCTGAAGAAAATAGCAAAGAAATCGAAATAGTAGACGAAAAAAACGAAATAGATGAGATATCTGAGCTAATTAATTCAGAAATAACAGAAGTTTCTTCTGCAGATGCATTTAATATGGATGAAACATCTGAAATAATGCATGAGAATGAAAATACCCAAGTAAATCAGTCTAAAGATGGTGATACTGGGCCAGATAAAAGTGTTAATAATTCAAACAATAATGAATCAAGTGAAGAAGAATTGTCAATTGATGAATTGGTTAACAGTATTGCTTCTGAAGATTCAAGTGCGCAAAATATGGAAATTGATTCAATAAATGATACAAATATGAATCAAATATTACCTGAGCCTGTAGTTGAGCAGATTTCTTCTAATCATGAAGAGATAGGAAAAGGTTGGGCTGAGAGTAAAATTGATCAAGGTGTTTTTCCTTTTCCTGTAGATAAAGATACTCAGGTTGTTAATCAATTAAGCCAAGTTGCAAGTGATTCGGAAGAAAAAGCATCTAAAATTTTAGATACTTTGTCTCTTGTTTTAGATAATAACGATTTTGTTACTAAAGAAATTAAACCTCTTGACGAATTTGTTATAAGTCAGATTGCTTTATTGGAAACATTAAATGAGAAATTTCCTAATATTGCACAATTTAAAGATAATCTTACACAAGCTAAATCCTTAGAAAACAATTGTAAAAATGTTTTACAAAACTGTGATGATGAAAACATGGAAATATATGGTGCTATGGAATTAATGCAATTTAATGATATTAACAGACAAAAAATAGAAAGAGTAATGTCTGTAATTAGAAAATTATCGACTTATTTAAATAATTTATTTGAAGATGATAATTCTCATAAAGAAATTGTGGTGGCAAAACATATTACAGGGGATACACAAACTGATCTTGTAGGTGCAGATGATTTAGAATCATTAATAGAAGAATATTCAAAAGGATAAATAATGAACCAAGGTACTTACCCACTTGCAGCTGCAATGATTAATCAAATTAGTCGTTTGGATGTAATATCGAATAATTTAGCCAATGTCAATACAAATGGTTTTAAAGAAGAAGGTTTAAGTGAAGGTACCTTTAACAATTATTTAAAAGAAGCACGAGAATCAAATTCAAGTACTATGAATGAAAGTGCAGCTATAAATAATATACCAAAAATTGATCAAAAATATATTTCATCTGCTATGGGCCCCATTGAGATGACCGGTAATAAATTAGACTTTGCACTAAAAGATCAAAATACATTTTTTAAAGTGCAAAATGCAAATGGCGAAGTTATGTATACAAGGGATGGTTCTTTTAAAGTACTAAATAACTCTTTATTGGTTGATGGAAATGGAAATTTTGTTTTAAACAATGACAATGAAGCAATATCAACAGAAGATGATTTTCTTGGCTTAATTGCAGTTGTAAAAACAGAGTTTACAAATTTAGATAAATTTGGAGATAATTATTACCGCGTTAAAGATGAAAATCAAGTAGAAGTACAAGAATTAAATGAAGGATTTTTTATGCAAGGCGCAGTTGAAAAATCGAATGTTAATATGGTAAATACAATGATTGGATTAATAGATGCCAGTAAAAGTTTTGCGCAATCACAAAAAGCCATTACTACTATTGATGAAATGAACAGAAGTTTAATACAAAAACTAGGTAGGATGGTATAATGGAAATTAGCCCTGTAAAAGCACTTCTTTTTGAACAATTGAGTTTTAGAAGTGAAAGACAAAAGGTTATATCATCTAATATTGCAAATATTAATACTCCTCATTATAAAACTAAAGAATTGATTTTTGAAGATGAAATGAAAAAAGTTGATAAAAATGACTTAAAAATGAATATTACTCATGAAAACCATATTGCTTTCCCTAGTGATGAAAAACAAATAAACAAACCAATATTACGTGAAGTAAGAGGGTTAGAAGAACAAAATGATGGTAATAATGTTAGTTTAGATACACAAATGGGCGAAATGTCAAAAAATCAAATGATATTTTCAGCCCTGCAACAATCAATTAAAACAGATTCAAGACTTTTACGTTCTGTTATTGAATCATCAGCTAAAAATTAAATAGGATAATTATTATATGGAACAACTTTTTAAGTTTGTAAATAATTTAACAGCAGCACAAAGAGCTGTTATTATGGGTGGAGTTTCTCTATTATTTGTTCTTTTAATTGCTTTGCTTGTATATTCAAGTGTAAAAGCTGAAGATAAAAAACTAAATTATATTATTGCAAGTAATTTAACCAAAAGCCAAGTCTCTGCTGCGTCTAATGAATTAGAAGCAGCTGGAATAAAATATTTAATTTCAGGAAATGGAGATTCTTTAACCTTAAAAACTTCTAAAGAATTTATTAATATTGCTAAAATTAAATTAGTGACTTCTTCAGCATCAGGTACAAAACATGTGGGCTGGGAAATATTTGAGAAATCATCATTAGGAACTACTAATTTTGAAAATAAAGTTAAATATTTAAGAGCTTTAGAAGGTGAATTGTCTCGTTCTTTAGAATCTTTAGTAGGTATTTTAAGTGCCAGTGTGAAAATTGCCATTCCAAAAGAAACTATTTTTACTGAACGAAAAGTTAATCCAACAGCCTCAGCAGTAATTGCTTTAAAACAAGGTGTATTTTTAACACAAAAACAAATTATTGGTATTAAAAAATTTATTGCCTCTGCTGTATCTAATTTAAAAATAGAAAATATTAATTTAATAGATCAAGATGGGGCTTTATTAGAAGAATCAGAAGATGACTCTAATAATAAAAAATCCATTGTTCAAGATAAATATAAAAAAAGACTGGAACAAGATTACGAAAATAAGATAATAGCATTACTTGAACCATTTGTAGGATTTGGGAGAGTTGTTGCTAGAGTCACCTTAAGTTTAGACTATGTTAATAAAAGAATTCAAGAAGAAATCTATGATCCAGAAGGTACAATCAGAAGTTCTCAAACCAATGAGAATATTTCTTCTTCACAAGGTGGAATAAAAGAAAAAGGTGGCATACCAGGTGTTCAAAGTAATATAGAAAATACAGGTGGCGAAGAAAATAATGGTAATATTAAATCTTCAAGCGAATCAAGTAAAAACATTGTAAATTTTGAAATATCTAAAAAAGTCATTGATCAAAGAGACAATGCGTATTCTTCTATTAAAAGAGTAACTGCAGCTGTTACTTTTGATAGCAGTGTTTTAAAAGATGTAGAATCTAAAGAAGAATTTTTACTTTCTATTGTATCACTTGTAGAAGAAACCATTGGTTACGATGAACAACGGGGAGATAAAGTTACTGTAAGAGATTTTAAATTCTTAGGTTTAGGCGAGTTAGGTGGAAAAGGTCTTGATTCTAATGGAAATGTAATTACTTCATCTGGTGCTGAAAGTACAGATGATATTGCACTTATAAAATCGCTTATGCGAGATTTTGGTGAATATGTACAATATATTATTGCTGCTATTTTGTTGTTTGTATTTTATAAAAAATTTATAGTAAACCATGAAATTGTTATTTTAGGTGATAAAGCGGACAGTAAAGTAGTAGATGACAGTGAAATAGATATCGATTTTAATGAAGATTTTGATATATCTGGTGCGCAAGGCAGGCTCAAAGCTAAAATTAAAAGCCAGATATTGAGTTCTTTAGAAGGAATGGATGATGAAAGTGCTGCTAAATATGAACTTCTAATAGAAGAATTAGACAGAGAAATACATGATAATCCTGAAGAAATAGCAAATATGATACAATTGTTATTATCAGAAGGTGATTCAAAGTTTAAAGGTTAAAAATGGATGTTGAAAGAAGAGACGAACTCTTAAGAGGAATGCCAATGATTGACAAAGTCGCAAGATTTTTTGTTTTAATTGGAGAAGATGCAACGGTTAAAATATTTCAGAACTTGCCCATTAATTTGGTTGAAGACATATCAACAGCTATTACCCAACTTTCTTCTATTGATAAAGAGATGTCATTAGCTATTTTAGCAGAATTTCATCTCTATACTAAATCTAAATCCTTTATAACTTCTGGGGGTTATGATTATGCAAAAGAAATTTTATATAAATCTTTAGGTAAGGGTGAAGCAGATGAAGTTTTAGCAAAACTTTCTCGTATGAAATTAGCAGCTCAAAGTTTTTCTTATTTGGATGCTATTAATCCTAAACAATTAAGCGATTTTATTAAAGATGAATCTCCTCATACCATTGCAGTTATTTTATCTCATATGGAGCCTTCAGGAGCTGCTGATGTTTTAATGCAACTAGAAGAAGATAACAAAGTTAAAGTTACTATGCAAATGGCAACAATTAAAGATGTTTCTCCTGATGTTGTAAGAACAATATCAGAAGTTTTAGAGAAAAAACTAGAGTCTTTACTTTCTTCTATTGTAGATGTTGGTGGAGTTAAAGTGGTTGCTGATATGTTAAATCGTCTTGGACCTAAGTCTCAAGATATATTAAAAAATATCAATGGGGTTGATACAGGACTGGCGGTTAAGATTAAAGAAAATATGTTTGTATTTGAAGATTTATTAGAACTTGAGAGCGAATATATTATGAAAATCTTACAAAATGTTGATACAGGAGATGTTGCGGTTGCTATGAAAAATGCTCCTGCTGAAGATATGGAGAAAATTACTTCTTCTATGAGTCAAAGAGCAAGTGACAGATTTAACGAAGAATTTGAAATGCTTAATAAAGTCAAAATTAAAGACATTGAAAGCGCCCAAAGAAAAATGTTAGATGTTGCCCAAAAACTTATGGAAGAAGGCTCAATTGAAAGAGATATGGACGAATCCTAATGAAAAATAATGTTTATTCAAATGCAAAAGTAATTAAAAGTGATAATGAAGTACATTCTTATGAATTAGGTACTTTTTCTAATACAGGTGAGCTTAATCAAACAGATCAAATGAAAAACGTTGCTAAATTAGAACACCGTAATGTGGCTGAAAAAAATGAGCCTTTAATGGAACAAATTGCAGCTCTTACCAACTCTGTTACAGATATTAAAAAACAATTAACTTTAATGACTACAAATGGTGTAAGTCAGCAAGTTATTGATAAACAAGTAGTTGAAGCCATAAAAGATTTAAAACATTATGCTTCGTTTTTTGAGCAAGCTTCTTTTCAAATGGAAACAAAACTTTTGAAAACATCAATGGCAATTGCTAAAAAAATAATTGCAATTGAAGTAGGCGCTAATTCAACGCAAATTGCGAAAGAAACCATTAGTCACTTATTATTAAAAATAAAAACTGCCTCAAAAGTTAAAATTCATTTAAACCCAAAAGATTATGAAATCTTAAAAAATGACCTTAATTTACAAGATTACATAGAATTGGTGCATGATACAAATGTCACCATTGGTGGTGTAGTTATTGCCAGTGATTTAGGAAATTTTGATGGGAATATTGAAGCAAAAGTTTCAACAATGTTTGAATCCCTAGAATCTTTAACATAATACTCCTAGATATATTATTCAATTCTTTCTTTTAGATTAAAGTACTGTTTACTCTGATATATTTATCGTATCTCTTTAAAATCTAGACTTTTCTTATGATATAATTTTTGTATATTAAATTTATGTAAAGAAGTAAGTATGGATATTAGTGAAAGAGATTATGATTTATTAGTTGATGCTGAAATTCAAGTTGATGTTATGCTTGGTAATGCTAATTTAACAATCAAAGAGTTTCTTGATTTGTCTGAAGGAGATATTGTTTCTTTAGATAAAACAGCAGGTTCAGGGGGAGATATTTATGTCAACTCAAGAATTATAGGAACCGGTGATATCATTGTAATGGAAGAAAAACTAGCAGTAAGAGTGCAAGAATCTATGGATTCTGATACCGTTGTTAGATATTTCTTTGAAGAAAGAATGTAGGAGATTATTATGGCAGTAGATGCAGTACAAACACAAACTAAAGTAGATGATTATGGAAATTCGTATACAACAAGAATATCAAACGATAATTTAACCAATGAAGATTTTTTAACGCTTCTTTTAGAAGAGATGAAACATCAAGATCCAACGAGTCCCATGGATTCAAATAGAATGTTAGATACTCAAATGCAAATGTCCAATATTCAAACCAACCTTGAATTAGCAAAATCTATGGAATCTTTACAAGCTTCTTATTCTTTGTCTGCTTTATCAACGGCTGCAAATGTAATTGGCAAAAATATTGAAGATGGAAACATTTCTGATTCTGGAGTTAATAAAGCATATACAGTAAGATCTGTTGAAAATACAGATGGAGAAGTTTTTGTAAGAGCCCAAGAAATATTATTTTTAGAAGATCAAGTTTTAGATCAAGATGGTAAGGTAGTTAATTATGATATTAAAGGAAATATTTTGGACAGTGCTGGTAATGCAACAGGCCATTATATTGCTTTAAAAAATCCAGGAGAAGTAATAAGAGATTCAGATAACAAACCAATTATTCTGGATTCAGAAGGTGAAGGCGTAACTCAAACAGATGATTATAGTTTTGAGATGGCGGGTAGTGTACAAGCTGTTTATTCAGATCAACTTATTACTATTCCTTTTACAAGTGTAACAAAAATATTCTAGGACAAAGATATGATAGGTTCTTTATTTAATGGTATCTCTGGTATTGCTGCTTTTGAAAAAGCAATTGATGTGCAAGCAAATGATTTATCAAATGTTAATACCATAAGTTATAAAAAATCAGAGATACGCTTTGATGATTTAATGTACCAAAATGGAGTAGGTAAAGGTGTTTCTGTTGAAAGTACCTTTAAAGTATTTTCTCAAGGTGATATTAAACCAACGGGAGTTGATTATGATGTAGCTATTAAAGGGGATGGATTTTTTCTTGCAATAAGCACTTTAGATAATCAAAGTTATTACACAAGAGCAGGTAATTTCAAAATGGGACCAGAAGGTTTTCTTCTAACTGCTGATAATTTACAAGTTCAAGGTGTACTTCCCACTGCTACTAAAGTTTTAGGAAGCAATGGAGCTACGTATTTTGATGATACTTTTACGCAGTTTTTAGGCTCTGCACTTATTACTTCAAATACGGAAACTATTAGTATTAATACTAAAGCCAGTAATTTTTATGATACAGCACAAAGTACAGGTACAAGTGGAAACTCTTTTAAATCAAAAAGTGCACTTATTGTAGATATTGAAGAATTAAAAGCGGATTATTCACAAAAACTTAATCTTTATATTAGTAGTGCAAATGACGTTTCAAGTCCTTCTGTTTCACAAGTTACAAAAATTGATTTTGATAGTTTGAAAAGTAACTTACTTCAAGAAGGTGATTTTGTTTCTGTTTATGTTGAGGGGGTCGAAGTAATACAAAAATTTGATACCAATGCAGATACTACTATGAATCTGTTTGCTGATAAACTTTCAGATATAAAAGGTTTAAGTGCTGTTGTTGATCCCAGTGGAAGTCTTGATATTACAGTTTTAGTGCCAGGGAAAGAAGTTTTATTTACAAGCCCTGCGATTAATTCTTTGTCGCCTACCATTACTAATACTATTGAAGCTCAAATTGGTACAGGATTAGGTTTGATTGAGAATTCTAGAGTAGCCTTGCAAACGGCTATTGAATTAGCCGGCGGAACATTATTAGAACTTACAAACTCAATTTCAAAGGCCAATGTAGAAGGTCTTACTACTTCGGCTATTCAATTACAATTAGATAATTTGAATCTTTCTTCTACAAAATTTTCTTCTTTAGAAATTATTGATGGAAATATTTATATGAAAGATGGAGAAACAAAGTTTTTAATTGCTAAGTTAGCTACCGTTCGTTTTTCTGATAACAGAGGATTATTAGCTGTTGGGGATAATAATTATATGGCTACCAGTCAATCGGGTGCTGCTTTGTATTCAGGAGATAATACGAGTATTATTTCTAAATCTTTAGAACTAAGTAATGCTAATATAGCTGATGACTTGCTTAGTTTGATGACATTTCAAAAAGCTTTTGAAGCCAATTCAAAAGTTATTACAACATCAGATGATTTTTTAAAAACAGCACTAGGACTAAAAAGATAGTGTGTTTAAACGTTAATATATTTTATATTAATGTTTAAGCATATAAATGTTTAATATTTTATTCCAAAAAGGGTAAATCATGATTTCAGCACTTTGGACAGGTATTTCTGGACTAGCAACACAACAAAAAGCTTTAGATAATGAAGCACACAATATTGCAAATGTAAATACTGTGGGATACAAAGCCACAAGAATTTCTTTTGCGGATCAATTGTACCAAGATAAAATTGGTAAAGGATCAAAAGTACTAGATGCTGAAAAAATCTTTACTCAAGGGGGTCGTAAACAAACAGGTGTTGCTTACGATATGGCTCTAAATGGAGAAGGTTTTTTTGCAGTATCAAATAAAAGTTCTGCAGGAACTTCAGAAGTCTTTTATACAAGAGCTGGAAACTTTAGAATGGGCGACAATGGAACCTTACAAGATGCCCAAGGAAATGAAGTTCAAGGTTGGGCTCTGAGTCCAATTGATCCTCAAAAAGATGTACTTTCAACCAATCCTGATACTTCAGTATTTACCGATTTGTATACAGAACTTTTATCTTCAAAAGTAGTTAAGTATTCAAATTATATAGAAACAGTAACTGCAAAAGCTACAGATTATACTGAAACAGCAGTTAAAGATGCAGAAATTATATTTAATGGGGGAGGAGCTAAATCAAAAGCTGCTAAAACTTCTGATGTTGATCTGTTAATTCAGAGTTATACCTCTTGGTTAGAAAAACTACAAGCAGAACCTGATGCATTATCTTCAAGTTCAAGAACTCAAGTTTCTCAATTAAATTTTAAAGGAGATACTCTTAAAAAAGAAAATGATCAAATTTATGTATTTATTGATGGGGATAAAATTGCACAAGATTTTATTAATAAGGTTGCGGATGAAACCCTAACACCTGCTTCTGTTGGAGATTTAACAGGTGATGGTATTATTGATGCTTCCGATGCGGATTTAGCAGCAAGTAGAATTGCTACGTATAAAGCACTTGCGGATAAAATATCTGAAAAACAAGGATATACTGCAACTACTATTACAAATGGGACTGCTTATGACAGTAGTGATCCATATTCTAATACCTATTCAGATACAGATATTTTTAAAAGTTCTACAAAAGATTTAGATGTTCTACATGGAATGATTCAAATTAAAGGTTTAGTACCTGGTGTTGAATTTACGATTAAAGAACATGCAGAAGTATCTGGAACACAAGTAACACAAGGTAGTCTTAATATTTCGGGAAGTCAAACAGCAGCTGAAGAAGGAAGTGGATTAGGAGCTGTTACATCTGCTAAACAAGCTTTATCTGATGCCATTGTTGGAAAACAAAGAGATGTATACAGACCTGAGGATTTAGGAATAGAATATAATGCTACTTCTTCTTTAATTACTTCTCCTACAGAATTTGATTACAGTATTTCAATTTACGATAAAGATTTAGGAAAAAACATTACACTTACAGCAGCCACTAGTCCTTTAGCTGAATCAATAATTGGTACTCCCTTACAAACTGTTTTAGAAAATTTAGCTGAAAAAATAAACAGTGATATTAATTTAAAATCTTATATTGAAGCAGAAGTAATTAATGGAAACTTAGTTGTTAAAACACTTGATAGTAATTCAGATGTAGAATTTTCAGGTACTTTAAAATCAAATGAAACTACTTATACTCCTTTGTCAAATCAAAATGAAACATATACTACTACTGCTTCAAATGATACAGCATCAGCTACAGATAGTACACTTGATCTTACGACTATGAATATTCCTGCTTTTCCAGTTTCTGGACAATTTGTATTTTCATATGTACAAGCAGGAACTACAATCAATGCAAATTTTTCTGGATCTTATGCTAATTTAGCTGCTATCACTACTGCTATGAATACTGCTGCTGCTGCTTTAGGTAACGGTGTTACGGTATCTGGTGCTGGAATTATTGCTCATGCAACGGATGTTATTACAAGTTCTAAACTATCATTTGAAAATGATGTAGTAAGAGGAATTGATGGAACTACATTAGTTACTGTATCTGGTACTGGTGGAACAGCTAGTGAAACAATTGATTTATCTGCTACTACTTTAAGTTTTCCTGTAAAAGAATTTACTTTTAATTATGTAGATACAAATGTTTTAGTTGGTACACAAGCTCTTACTGTTACAGGTCCTTTTGCTACTATGGATGAAATTGGTATAGCTATGCAAAATGCAGCAAATCTTGTAAGTACTGGTAGTGCAAGCTACAATAGTACTACAGATATTTTAACACTTACCGGAACAAGTATTACCTCTTTATCTGTTAATATTGATCAAGCAGATCGCTCTGTTTTAGATCTAAGTTCTTATACTTATCCTTTAACTACCAATGATACTATTGAATTTACTTACAATGATAATGGAACGGTACGTAATGTACAAATAAATCCATCCGCTTTTGTAGATGCAGATGCACTTGGTGCAGCTATTGCCACTTTATCAGGAAATAAAGTGACTTATGATTCTGGTAGTACTAGTTTAATTATTCTTGCTGCGAACAGTACAGATACTATGACTACTTCTAAATTAGTTATTACTACAAATAATGCTCCTTCAACTGCTTTAGCAATTTTAGATAAAAATGCAGATTATTCTGGCCGTCAAGGTGCAGGTGCTGAGTTTATGGAAATCGTAACTACTATTAATCAAACCACCACACAAGATTCCTTACAGCTAAGATTGGATACATTAAACATATCAGACAGTGCTTTTGGTGAATTTTCAGTTGATGAAACAGGCCTAGTAACTATGAAACAAGATGGGGCTGAATATGCTATTGGTCAAATTGCTGTTGCTAAGTTTAATAATATGCGTGGATTAGAAGCAATTGGTAATAACTTGTATCAAAAAACCAATAATTCTGGTGATGCCATTTTTAATGTAAACAACAATAAAACAGCTTTGATTGAGTCTAAATCTTTAGAATTATCAACTGCAGATTTGTCTGAAAGTTTGGTTAATTTAATGGTATTTCAAAGAGCTTTTGAAGCCAATGCAAAATCAATTACTACAGCAGATTCACTGTTAACAACATTAATAGCCTTAAAACGATAATATAATAAAGAGCTTTGGCTCTTTATATAAGAAGGAAATAAACGTGGAAAATCTTGTATTAGTAATGATATTAGGTGTTTTATCAATGTATTTTTTTTCGAGTATGAGTGTTTATAAAACTTTATACCGAAAAGTAAATGAAGAAAAGAACTTATTAAGCCAAGATGGTGATAGATACCATAATTTGGTCAAAAAACTTGAAAACCAATTAAAATCTGATGCAACTGCAATGAAAGCAAATCATGATAATTTACAAAGTGCACGAGATGAATCTCAGGAATTACGTATTGAGAATAATAATATCAAAGGTAAGGTTGTTGTTTTAGAAAAGAGAATTGAAGAATTGTATTCTCAAGTAAATACAATGGTTTAAAATGAATAAAAATATTTTTAAATTTTTATGTTTATTTCTTTGTTTAACTTCCTTAAGTGCAAAAAATGAAAATAAAAGTTTAACAGATTCTACTCCTGAAATAGTTTTTAAATACGATACCTTGAAAAAGAATCAAGAAAACATGACTTTGCAAGTGGAGTTTAATAAAGCCGTACTTCTTCTTGAAAAAGAAGAATATGAGAAAGCCATTGCTATTTTAAAACGAACAGCGCAAATAATTCAAATCCCCTCTTTTTTAAATATTGGAATTGCTTATTATAAATTAAATTCTATTCACAACGCTAAACTTTATTTAAATAAAATTTACAATTACAAAGCTGCAAAAAAAACTCAAACTTATTCTTATATGAGTGCAGCATATTATTTATATCAAATCACTAATGAAGTAAAATATTTGGAGAGTATTATAAATATTGGTCGTAAAAACAAAAATATGAGTGAACATTCTAAACGAATGATGGCAGATACTTATATTATTTTAAAAGAGTATGCAAAAGCTATAACAATTCTAAAAACAATGCATTTCCCTTTAAATCTTAAAACAGCAATGTTGCATTTAAAAGTAAAAAATTATATTCAAGCAGAGATTTTTTTACAACGTGCTTATGAAAATACAGTTAATTTAGATAAAAAACATAAAATTCTTTGGTTAATGGTTTTTAGAGATTTAAAAGCAAATGAACTTGTGAAATTAAAAGAACATCTATCAATAATTAATAAGAAAAAATCTATTTTTTCGGCCAATTTAAGCATGCCTTTGAAAATGTATTTTAATAAAAATAAATATAGTAGTGAAGAATATTTTTCTTTTATTAAAAATTTTTCTAAGGACCGTATGATTGATTATATTATTTATTTTGCGCCTTTTATATTTTCTGATAATGAAGAAATTATTTATGATTCGGCAAAAGGATTTATCTTTAAATCAAGACAAAATCTTGATTCTTTAGAAGAAATGTTAGATTATAATATTAATTTTTTAAATATAATAAAAGACGATCCCATTATTAGAATTAAAAAATTAAAAGCATTTATAAAAGAAGATACTAAATCGTATGTATACTACAATTTAGCGCTTTGTTATGGGCAAATCAATGATTATCACAATGCTTTTAAATACTTCGAAAAAGCCTATAAATTAAATCCAGGAAATAAACTCTATGCTGTTATGACTTTAATAACAGCAGATAAAATACACTTAAAAGTTAGAGATAAAGAATATATTCAAAGTAATGTTAAATCAAATGATGGCTTATTTATATATTTTGGACACAGTTTGTATAAATTATTTATGGATGAAAAGTTTAATGTCAAAGGAAACTCAAAAGATTATGAACACAGCGTTTTTTATAAATCTTTATCTTTTTTAGAGGCTATGAAGAAAGGTGAGCTTAGCATTAATGAACCCTTATTAAAAGATTATTTTAGAGATCCTTTTGTATATTTACTGAAATTAAGTATAAAACAAAAAAATGAAAGTGATTTTGAATATCGTATACGATTACAAGATACTATTCCTCTAGTACTTAATAATAATTTTTTAGAAGGCCCTTTAATTATTACTTCTTTTTATGTTGATATTTTAAAAGCACTTAGTTTATTTGATAGAGCACACTTAGATATTACGGGAAAAACTACTCCTTCTTATTTAAGAACAAAAGCTCTGCTTAAATTGCATAAGGGAGAATCCCAAGAAACAATTGATATTTTGGAAGAATTACAATTAAATTATGGTCTGGAAGATAAATATACTATGTACCTAATAGTAGCAGCTTTATTGCAAGCAAATCAGTATGCTGATGCTTCTATTCAAGTCTCTCTTATTAAGGCTATTTTAAATGACCAAGATGCTGATTTTTTGACAGGAGTGCAATTGATTCAAGATTTAAAAATTTCCAGTGCCACACAATATTTTAAAGGCCCTTATCATGATTCTTTAATTGATTTTACCTTAAAAAACTTTGATAAATATTTGGAATCTCTTTAAAGTCTTTTATTATTATAAAGAGGAATAGGCAATTTTTTATTGGTATTTTCTTATTTATATTAAAACATAATTATTTTAATTTTATTTTGGTATAATAATTGTTACTAGATATGAGATAGGAGGCTATTATGGAAGTTGGAAGAATACCAGATATTGACAATGCAAAAATAAGCAATGTTGAAAAAATACAAAAAGTCCCTGAAGTTGATGATAATCCAAAAGTCAAAGACAATGAAGAACATAAAAAAGCGAATAAAGAAGTTGTAGTTGACTTACCCAATGAAATTATTATTGATAATGTTAAGTTCGGTTATAACAAAGCTTCACAAGATTTTTTTATTAAAGTTACAAGAGGTGAAGCAGAATACCGCTTTCCTACAGAAGATATGATGAAAGTAAAAGCGCATTTATTAGCAAAAGTTGCTGAAGTGTTAGATAAAGGTTAAGATTGGCATCAGATTTATCAAATATTATTAAAGAAGAGCTTTCTAATACCTTAGAACAGTTGTTATCAAAAAGTTTCACTATTAATTCAACTAAAAATGCTGTGGCTTCTGATATTAGCTCTACACAAAGTATAGAAGTTGCTATTAAGTTTTCTTTTAAAGATCAAGTAAGTAATTGGAAATTTTATATACCTACTAGCAGTGCTACAAAATTTGAATACTTAATGTTAGGCGGAATGGGCGATTTAAAAGAGCATATAGATGATGAAATTGCAGATGCAATTAATGAAATCATTTCAAATGTTTGTGGTTCTATTTCTACTTCAATTAATGCCCAAGGTTTTGATGATATTGGAAGTATTAAATCAGAAGTCCTTAAGTCTTCAATAATAGAGATTTCGGCTCTTCCTTTTGGAGATAATACGTTTGATTTTGATATTTCAATGGACGATGAAAAAGTTTCCGTTTTAATTAATTTCGATGATGTAATATTACCTTTTATAGCTGAAATCACAGGAAAAGAAGTAGAAAAAACGCTTGAAACTGTTGAAAACGCAGCTTCCAGTACTGCACCAGCTGCTGAAGCACCTTCTGCTTTAAGCAGCGAGGTTTCTTCCGTTGCTGCTTTATTAAATGACACTTCTGCAAAAAACTTAAAACTGCTCTTTGATATAAAACTTAGATTAAGCGTACGCTTAGGAAGAAAGATATTTTTGTTAAAAGATATCTTGCGTTGGGATATTGGTGAAATTATTGAGTTAGAACAAATGGTGAATGAACCTTTAGAAATTTTGGTTAATGGAATTAAAATTGGAGAAGGTGAAGCCGTTATTGTTGAAGGAAAGTTTGGTTTAAAGATTAAGAACATTGGAAATGAAATGACACGCTTAAGTCAAATTGGATTAGGATAATATATGGATAAAAGTACCGTTATTGGACTTGGAGCTGGATGGAGTTTTGTTGCATTAGCAATTGTTCTTGGAGGGGTTGGTTTTGGTCCTTATATGGATATTCCTTCTGTTATTATTGTTATTGGAGGAACAACTGCTGTAACTGCTGGCCAATTTGAAAGCGCTGATTTAAAAAGATTTACTCCTGCTCTTAAAGCTGCTTTTAATGAGGTAAAAGTAGAACCACTTCCTGAGTTAGTAGAAAAAATCACTTTTTATGCAACTGAAATAAAAAAACATGGGGTTATGCAAATTGAGCAAAAAATCCTAGAAGAAAAAAATCCTTTTTTTAAAGAAGCTTTTCAATTATTAGTAGATGGCACAAAACCAGATGTTTTAGTACCAATGCTAGAGCTTAAAAATGAACACTTGGACAATAGACATGGAATAATGATTGCATTATTTGGTAATATTGGGGGAACAGCAGGGGCTATGGGAATGATTGGAACGCTTGTTGGTTTAGTTGCAATGCTTGCCAATTTATCTGATCCTGCTGCTGTTGGGCCGGCTATGGCTGTTGCTTTACTTACAACCATGTACGGTGCATTAATTGGTACACTATTTGCAGGTATCATTGAAAGTAAATTGGCTCAAAAACATAAGGTTGAGATAACTGCGAATGAAGTAGTTATTGCGGGAACTGCTATGATTGCTTCTGAAGAATCTATTGGTAATATTAAAATGAAACTAAATGCAATTTTAGTTGAAATACCTGAATAGACTGACTTATGGCTGATAAAAAATGTCCTGAATGTGAAAAATGTTTACCTGGTTGGCTGGTTCAATTTGGTGACCTAATGTCTTTGTTATTAACTTTTTTTATTCTATTATTGTCTATGGCTGTAATGGATAAAACTAAAGTTGAAGAGTATTTTGATGTAATGAAAAAAGCCATGGGTTTTTTAGATCAAAATTCGGATGTCAGAGAACAAACGGATATGTATGGTTCTAGTGATACAACGGGCTCAGAAGAATCTGATTCTGCAGATGTTAATGAACAAGCGGCGGCTGAAATAGAAGAAATTTTAGAAGAAATTAATCAAAGTACTAATATTGAAACCGAACAGTTAGAAATAACTAAGGGTAAAAATGAGTTTACTTTGGATATCCCTTCAAGTTTGATGTTTAATGAAGGTGAATATGAATTAAGCAATAGAAGTGCCAAAGTATTTATTGCTAAAATTGCAAGAGTAATTAGAACCATGCCTCAAAATTTCTCTATAGAAATTATAGGACATACTAATTCTAACACAGTAACAGGAAATTCTTTGCCAAGAGATGGTTGGGATTTATCTGCGTTAAGAGCTATTTCAGTTGTTAAAGAATTAATAAAAAATAGAATTGATCCTGCACAATTAAAAGTATCTGGTTATTCTTCTTTTCACCCAAAAAGTGAAGTTGCAGCAGAAAATAGAAGAGTTGAAATGAAATTTTACTCTGATGAAAGTCAAAGTAATTTACTAGAAGAAGAAAGTTTCTTTGATAGGTTGGAATAAGATGGATATTAATACAAATATTAGTTTACAGAATTTAAACAGTGAGAATCTTAAAAAAGTAGATGCCAGTAAACTTGAAGATAAAGCCATTAGAGCAGTAAGCAATGACTTTGAAGCATTTTTCACTCAGCAACTATTAGATATATCTCTAAAAGAGACAAATGTTGCAGGAGAAGGTGTGGGAGCTGATATTTTTAAAGGAATGTACACAGATGCAATTTCTAGAAACTCAGCAGGTAGTTTTGGTATTTCGGATATGCTTTATGAGTTTTTAAGCAGAGAAAACAAAAAAGGCAGTAATAATGATAAATAACAAAATTAATGCAATGCTTAAGATTATTACTAAAATGAAACAATCTATTTTGGATGATATTGAAGATATCAAAAAAGCAAAACATGAAAATCTACTTAATAGAAATGATGAAAAACAAGAACTTATTGATGCTTTGGGCCGTGAGAAAGAATTATTAAATGAAGAATTAGTAAAAGAAGTTCAAGCGGGTGGTAATATAGAAGATTATAAAGAAGTGATTGAAAATCTTGAAACAGAATTAAAAGACTTGTATTCTTTAAACCATAAATTAGCAAGTATTGTATTGCCTATAAAAGAAATGTATAAAGATATTGTAGACGAAATATCTGAACAAAATGGAGGAAAACTTATTGATATTAAGGTTTAATCTTCTTTTCTTAGTTTTTCTACTTTCTCCCCTTACTGCTGTAGATGTTTTAATTGCTATAAATAAAATTGATTATAATGCTCCTATTTTAAAAAAAAACTTGCGTTTTCTTTCTATTGAAAATATAAAAAAAAGATGTGTACCACTTACTATTAAAGCCTTAGATAATGAAAAATATATATCCAAACACTTCATCAATAAAAACTCTGTTATTTGTAAATCAAGTGTAAAAATCTACAAGAAAAACTCAGTAATTTTTAATTTTGGAAATATTCAAATAGAACAAAATGGTAAAATTATTTTCCAAAATGATGAATACATAACAATTAAAAAAAATAATGGAAAAGTAAAAAAGATTTACAAAAATGGACAAAATAAATGAATATGCTCTCTTTTTTAGGAAGAACACCAACTATTGCTTTGAAAAAAGCTCAAGAAGAGTGTGGAGAAGAAGCAATTGTAATTTCTACAAAAAAAATATCTTCAAAAGCTGATAATGGTGAAGATATGTATGAAGTTATGGTTGCTTTAGAAGATGAATACGATGCTAAGTTTGAAAGTAAATTCACTAAAAAAATACTAACCAAAAATGATGATAAACACAGCAATAAAAAAGATAAAAAATTTGCTGCATCTGTTTATGATTTTAGAACAGAAATCTTAAAAATGCAAGATTCTATTGCTCAAGTACAAGAATCTTTGTGGCATCCTAAATCACAACTTTTTGATTTAAGCATTCCTATAGAGTTTGCTGCAATGTATAATTTATTTGAAAAAAATGAATTTGATCAAGAAATGACCTATACTATTATGAAAAAAACAATTAAACAATTTCCTGTTCAAATGAAATCCAACAATAAAAAAGTAAAAGATTTTTTTAAATTAATTTTACGTAGAATTATTCCTATTAAACATGAAGTTCCTCTACGTAAGCACCAGCGTAAAATTATGATGATGGTTGGACCTACTGGTGTTGGAAAAACAACAACTATTGCCAAATTAGCAGCACGTTATGCCTATAAACTGGGACAAAATTATAAAGTAGGTATTATTACTTTAGACTCTTTTAGAGTAGGAGCAATTGAACAATTGCAAGCGTATACAAATATTATGCGTTTGCCTTTAGAAGTGGTTAAAAAACCAGAAGAATTAGTAGAAGCACTGTTGCGCTTAAAAGATTGTAATTATATATTTATAGATACAGCAGGATCCAGCCAATACGATGTAGATAAAATTGAAATGATTAATGAATATCAAAACAGAGTGGATGAAATTCCTATTGATAAAATACTGGTATTACCTGCTAATGTAAAACAAAGTGATCTTTTGGATATTTATACTAACTACTCTCGTTTAAATATTAATTATTTGACATTTACTAAACTGGATGAAACAAAGAGTTTTGGAAATTTAATTTCTTTTTCTCATAAAACGAAAAAATCAATTATTTATTTTTCTATTGGGCAAAATGTTCCTGATGATTTAATAGTTGCTGATGCTTCTTATTTGATTGAATGTTTTTCTCAATGTAAATTGGCGAGAAGATAAATGTTTAATTCTATTTCGACCCAAGCACATAAACTAATCAACCTGGCATCAAGAAAAGAAGAAGTTAACCTTAGTAATATTAAGTCTCGTACGAAACTGCTTACCATTACTTCTGGAAAAGGAGGAGTTGGTAAATCAACATTTTCTGCAAATATTGCTTATGTTCTTGCTTCAAAAGGCTATAAGGTAGCTATTTTGGATGCTGATATTGGTTTGGCTAATATGCAAGTATTGCTTGATTTAAAGCCTTCTGCTACTTTGTTTGATTATATAGAAGGAAAAGTAAAACTAGAGCGTGTATTATTAAAAACAAAATATCAAAATATTACTTTGATTGCTGGAAAAAGTGGTTATCAATACAGTAAAAATAACAGTTCTTTTGTTTTTGCACGTATTGTAAAAGATTTACTTGCTTTAAACCGTTTTGATTTTCTTTTAATTGATACAGGAGCTGGTTTAAATGAGTATGTTAAAGAATTTCTGGCTATTTCTCCTAATATCTTAGCAATTACTACAACAGATCCAAGCGCACTTACAGATGTATACGCTTTGATGAAAATGTTATCCAAAGATAAATCTAAGCTTATATTGTGCTATAACCATACTCAAAACTATAAAATTGGGGAATCTATCACAAATTCTTTGGTTTCTTTAGCTAAAAAGAATAGATTAAACAATAACTTTATGGTAGAATATATCGGTAATGTGTCGACATCTAAGTGTATTCCAACAACAGGAAGACTTAGAAAACTCTTCACAAAAGAATTTAAAAATGACCAAGTAAGTAAAGAACTTAATCTAATTATTAACGCTTTACTTAAAACAATTAAATAAAGGTAAATCAAGTGAATCTTTTTTTTATAAAAATATTTTTTACTGTTTTTACTAGTTCATGGACGTGTTCGTGCTAGTAGAAAGATTTACACAAAATATGATTAACTCTGGATTATTCAGGTTATATATTGCAAGTGGTTTTTTTGCAACGTCTGTTTTTTTTGTAATTAATGCAGAATTATTCTCACCTTTAGAAATGATTTTGGGTGTAATTGGTGTTACTATCGCATTAAAAGGTATAACAAACCTGATGTTATCTATGATAATATTATTATTTTCTTTAGATAATAAAAAAAGTGAAATGGAATTCACTTATCAAAGTGAACGCATTGATTCATTGTTAAGTGAGTTAAAAATAAGTACAAATACAACAGAAAATCCAAAATAAGGATCTTAAATGGAAATAAATTCTTTAAATAATTTAAACACTCTTTCTTTGGCTAAAAATGATTTAACAAATACGCAAGCAGTACAAGGAAAATCCTTTGATGACATGCTTAAGAATGCAATTAATGATGTTAATAAGACGCAAGTTGAGGGTTATGATGCTATGAGAGGAATCGCTACAGGAGATGTTCCTAATCTTCAAGAAGCAGTTGCTAAAATAACAAAAGCTGAAAGTACACTAAAACTGGCACTAGAAGTAAAGAATAAAGCTTTAGGCGCATATAAAGAAATTATGAGAATGCAAATATAGGAGATTGATATGGGATTTTTTGATGGATATAATATTGCAACATCTGGTATGGGAGCTCAGCGAACTCGAATTAATGTAGTTTCTGCAAACATAGCAAATGCAAAAACTACTCATACTATTGATGGTGGCCCCTATAAAAAACAACATGTTGTTTTTGAAGATTTATTGTTACAAGCAAGTAATAAAACAAATAAAAACGACAGCGAAATGTCACTTAATCTAAAGCAAGATTTATCCTTAAGAGGCGTAGGTGTTAAAACAATAGTAGAATCTAAAGATGAGCCTATTATGAGATATGAACCTTCTCATCCTGATGCAAACCAAGATGGATATGTTGCTTATCCTAATATTAACCCTGTAGTGGAAATGGTTGATTTAATTGAAGCAATGAGGTCATATGAAGCCAATGTCGCATCTTTTACAGCACATAAAGATATAGACAAAAAAACATTAGAAATATTAAGACAATAAAGAGTAAATGATGGATAAAAAACTAGATATACTTTTAGATAATAAAGCCACTGTTCTTTCTCTTAAAACGAATAATAAAACAAGTTCAAAAGAAGGCATGTCCTTATTTGATCAGCTTTTAAACGATGCAAAAAAAAGTATCTCTGTTCAAAAAGAATTAAATAACACCTCAAACCATAAGAGCAATAAAAAAATTGATAAATTAGAGAATCAAACCTTAGCTAATAAAAGTATAGGTTCTTCTTCATTATTAGATAAATTAATTTTTGAAACCAAAGAAAAAATTTCTTCACACGAAAAAATTGAAATAAAAGAAATAAAAAACAATGATAACTCAAACTCTTCTAAATTAGTAAAATCTCTTAAAAATACTAGTTCTGAGCTTAAAAACATTGATAATAATATGAACAATAGTCTAAATAATAAATCCAATGAAAATATCAAAACAGATAATCTAAATAATAAATCCAATGAAAATATTAAAACAGTTAACCCAAATAATAAATCCAATGAGAATATTAAAACAGATAATCCAAATAATAAATCAAATGAAAATATTAAAGCAGACACTATAAATAACAAAACTGCTGTGCTTGGTGAGATTAATATTAATAAACAAAACGAAAAAAATGAGTCTAGTGAAAATAAAATAGAAAATTCCAAAAATAATAAAATTAGCGATGTTGTGGATGTTAGCAAAAAGAATCCCAATATAAATGAAAATACGCAAAAAAGTGAAAAGAGTTTAAAGGAAGAAATTGAGATAAAAAGTACAAAATCTTCCTCTCCTCTACGTTCAAATAAAAATGATGTGAGTTTGTTAAATACTGTTAAAGATAATATAAAATCAAATACTTCTTCTGTTAAAATAGAAGAAAGTACGATCAAAGTAGATACAAAGAGTGATGAAATAAAAAAAGAAGTTTTTTCTGATATCAAAAAAGAAAATAAAGATGAAAAAATAGAAATAAGCAGCAAAAAAGTTAATGATAATCTCACTGTTCTTGAAAAGAATATTCCTTCTCTACTTCAAAAGAATGATAAAAAAACAAGTACAATGTCTCCTGTATTTTCAAATGATAATACAAAAGATATAAAACTACAAGTATTCGACACTGTTAGTGTTTCAAAAAATTTAAATAAAAATTTAGATGGACTTGAAAATACCAAAGATATAAAAAATGATGTCAAAATAATAAAAGATGAAAATCTAAAACAAGAAGAGCCAAAAAAAGAACTTAGAAATGACAAATCACAAATTGTTAAAGATAATATTGTTATAAATCTCAAGGATAAAAATAATAATTCTGAGAAAGTACTTAAAAGTGATACTAGAGATACTATCTTAGCAAACAATAATAATCTTAAAGTAAATGATTCAAATTCTAATAAAAATGCAGCAAATGAATTTTCAAAACTTTCTACAAATGGATTATCACCTGAAAAAATAAAGCTTAATAAAGAAGATATTCTAAACAAGAATAATACATCTTCTTTAAAAAATGACCAAAAAATAGAAAATAACTTAGAAAAAAACAGTGAAAAAGTTTCTTTTATTAGTGATAAAATTGATGTAAAATCCTCAAAAGAAAGTTTATTAAGCAATATTTTTCTTTCTTCTCAACAAAGAGTTGCCAGTAGACAAGAAATGCAAACATTATCAGAAAATAAAAAATCTATTATTGAAGATAAAAGTATTGTTACACTAAAAACGGTTGCAAAGGATTTAGAACTTGATTTAACAGAAGTCAAGATGGATTCTAAAAAATCAGACAAAAAAGTTTTAAGCAAAGAACTTGTTTTGGATAAGTTAGCATTCTCAAAAAATATATTAAAAACAAATATTGAGAATATTTTAGGAACAGTTAATGCTAATATTATAGAAAATGAATTAAATGATTTGCCTGATTTTACGTTAAATGTATCGGGACTCAATTTAAATTCTTTGGAAACCAAAATTATATCGGCAAGACAAAATGTTTCTTCGCTAATGTCAGATATTGCTAAAAAAATGTATGAAAATTATAAACCACCAGTAACTGCATTTAGAATGTTATTAAATCCTTCTACTTTGGGCTCAATTTCTGTTATTATGAAACATGATAAAGAAAATGGATTAAGTATTTCTTTAAATATGTCCAGTCAAAATACCCTTGAAACAATGAATGAAAATGAAAGTACTTTACGTTCTGCACTTTCTAAGACTTTTTTAGATGACAGTGAGTTTTCACTGGATTTTAATATGCAAGGTGATGCCAGAAATCAAGAAAAAGAAGAAAAACAAGAACATGCAAGAAATTCTACGAATGAAATTTTAGAAAGTTTAAGCAATAATATAAATGCTGAGTCTTTAGAGAATAATCAAAACTATATGTAATGGAAACACTGATCGCTTTATTAAGTGAGGAATTTTTATACAAATTTCTTTTACTTTTTGCTCGTATTTTAGCTTTTGTTGTTTTTATGCCAATTTTTGGGCATAAAAGTATTCCAATGAAAGTAAGACTGTCTTTGGCACTGTTTTTTAGTATTTTTTTATACTCATTTGTTAGTTTTGACACACAAAATATTATGAAAAATGATGTTTTTCTTTTGTCTTTATTAAGTGAATTGTCTTTAGGCTTTTTTGCTGCTTTTTTATTCAATATTATTTTTTCTGCTGTTAGAATTATTGGTGATTTTATTTCTTATGCAACTGCTTTGTCTATGGCTACAATGTTTGATCCTGCGTCAGGTTCAAATGATGGTGTAGTTTCAAGGTTTTTGTATTTGGTTTCTTTGGCTTTGTTTTTTGAGACCTCTATGTACGAAATGACTATAGTTATGATGGTAAAAAGTTTTTCTATGGTTACTTTAGGTACTTTTGATGTATTTTCTTTTAATGGAATTGAATTTGCTATGTTAGAAATTAATAGAATGTTTGCTTTTGCTTTTTCTTTTGCATTACCATTGTTTTTTATCTCCTTTATAATGGATATTTATTATGGTTATGGTACAAAAGCAATGCCTGCTTTTTCTCCTTTTGTTATTACTTTTCAATTGAAGTTTGCATTGATTTTTATTTTTATGCTTTTGGGTTTTGATATATTCGCACAGAATTTTATTGATTATTTTACCAGTAAATTTAGCTAGGAGAATTTTATGGCTGAAGAAGAAGATAAAACAGAAGAACCCACCGATAAAAAAGTTGAAGATGCTAGAAAAGAAGGTAATGTTGGTAAATCAGCAGAAGTTGTAGGGGCTTTAACCTTAACACTTGGTTCTGTATACTTATTGTTTTTTTCTTCTGCTACAACGAATAGTATTAAACACTTAATGTATTTTTCTTTTGATTTAATTGGTCATGAAATGGATGGCAATGCTTATTATACCTTGTTTGACACTACCTTAACGACTATGTTAGTAGCATTGTCTCCACTTTTTGTTTTGATTGTAGTATTAGTTCTTATAGGAAACTGGGCCCAGTTTGGCTTTTTAGTTAATCCCTTAAAATTGGATGTAGGTAAGATAAATCCTTTAAAAGGTATAAAAACTTTATTTGCACTTAAAAAAGTGATTGAAGCAGCAAAACTAGCAGCAAAACTATTTGTAATTATTGTTGTTATGTGTTTATTGTTTTTGTTAACGGGGGAAGCATTTTTAGCTATGATGGACAAAGAGTTTTATGCTTCATTAGAAGCTATGATTATTTTGATAAGCTATTTTTTGGCAGCCATTTTACTTATTATAATTATTTTTGCTATAATGGATTTTTTCTTCACAAAACATTATTATGTGAAATCATTAAAAATGAGTAAACAAGAAATTAAAGATGAGTATAAAAACATGGAGGGGGATCCTTTGATTAAGGGTCGTATCCGTAAGTTGCAAATGAAAATGGCGCAGCAAAGAATGATGCAAAGTGTACCAGATGCAGATGTAATTATTACGAATCCAACACATTATGCAGTTGCTTTAAAATATGATAAAACGGTTAATGCTTCACCTTTAATTATTGCAAAAGGAATTGATTTTTTAGCAATAAAAATAAAAGATATTGCCAATGAAAATAATATTCCAATTATTGAGAATCCTGCATTGGCACGTGCATTATATGATCAACTTGAAGTTGATCAAAGTATACCTGAAGAATTTTTCAAAGCTATTGCTGAAATATTCACCTATATATATGAATTAAAAAAATAATTAAAGGAAGAATGTGAGATTATTTTTACTCAGTATTTGTTTATTAAGCACCTTATTTGCGAAAAAGGATTTTTATTATTCTTTTATTGATCAAAGTGGCAATCAAATTTCGCAAAGACAAAAACAAAAAATAGTTGATGGTTTTGATGCTATTCTAAATATTAGAGAAATTGCAAAAGATGGAAAAATTGATGAAGCATATGGTGAAATTAAAGCCTTAATGGCTTTAAATAAAATCAATGTGTTAAAATCAGATATTATTATGTTATATGCAGAACTTTCTTTAAAGAAAAAAACAAAAAGACATGTTTTTGATGGTGCGAAAATTCTTGAAAAAGCTATTAATAGCTCTGATATTCATGAAGATGATTTATCAAAAGCCTATATGCTATTAGTGGAATTAAAATTAGATTCTAATAAAATAAAAGATGCTAAATACTTTGCAAAGATTATTATAGATAATTTTGATAATGAAAAAACCAAATCTTATGGAAAAATATATCTCTCAAAAGTATATAAACATACCAAACAATATAAAAAATCAATTCGTATTTTATATGAAATATTAACTCAAACAAAAGATGTTTTAGTAGCTACCATTGTTGCTGATGAACTCTTTGATATTTATGTTTTAAGTGGACAAAAAGATAAAGCGTATGACTTAATTTCTAAGGTTTTAATCAAAAATATTGATTATTATTCACAAGATTCTTATTTAGCAATTGAGAAAGTAAATAAACTTGTTCGTGCCAATATGCCAGAATTTGCAGTAGAGATTTTACAAGAACTATTATTACGAGCTAAAAAACCAGAAGTTATAGAAGATTTTAAATACAAACTTGCTAATACCTATATGTTAATGTATGACAGAACCAACTATTATTTATTTAAAGCAAATGAACTGTATAAAGATATTTTAAATGAGTTCCCTAATGGAATTTATACTAGAAAATCGAAAATTTTTATAGATGAGATATTAATGAGAGAAGGAAAAATATCTCCTGCTATTATGGCAAAAAAATATGAAAAATCTGAATCAATGAGACAAAAAATACTCTTGCAAGAACTTCTTAATTTAAAAAAAGAAGAAAAATTTGAATATATTTTAAGAATAAGAAAAATCTACAGAACAATCTCAGATTCTATTGCTAAACGTTTTGGTTATGAAACTATGGATGTCATTTTTGATGAAGTTCATCACTTAATGATCAAACAGTATTTGGAAAAAAACAGATGTATGTCCTTAAACAAAGTTTTACAAACAACAAGAAAAGAAACCTTAATTAAATTGATTAAAAATGATGAAATTAAGTATAAGTTTTTTGAATGTTTAATTGAAGTTCCTTATGAACGAGCTTTTAAATTAGTAAAAGAAACTTTTTTACGAAGTAGGGATGCAAATATTTATTTGTATTTAGAAAGAATGTCTCATAGTTTAGGTCTTTTAGATGAAGCTTTAGATTTTTCTGCAAAAGTTGATATGGTTAATGATGAAAAAGTTTTAAGCGAAGAGTTTTTACACCGGTTTGTAATTATCAATGAAAAAAACAATGATTTATTACTGGATAAGTTCTTTTTATATGCAAAATACAATGAACAATATATTAAAAACAATGAAAACAACCCTGTTATTATTGATTTTTATTATCAGTATTTTTTATATTTAAGCCAAAGAGATAAAACAGATGAGTCGCTTGATTATTTAAAAAAACTCTATTTTAAACAAAATGAAGTTAAAGCGTATGTTTATTCGCCCTTTGTAGAAATGGAACTTTCAAGAAACGAAAGAAAAAAGAATAATAAAGAAGAAGCTATTAGATATTTAAAAGAAGCGCTCAAAAATACAAGACGGATTAAAAACAATGATTTGGTACAAATTTATTATGATTTAATGAAATTATATGAAAGTTTAAAAAATGAGAATCAAGAAGAAGAATTTTTATTAAAATGTAAAAGTGTAAAGGATACAAAAGATTCTTTCTATAAAAAAATGTGTGATGAACTGTAATGATTGATTTAGAAGAATTAATAAATAATATAGATTCAGATAATTTAGTCGTTCCTTTTGGAAGAATTGAATATATTAGTACTACAACAATTACTGCAACAGGTATTGAAGTAGCTGTTTCAGATATTGTAAAAATCGAGTCTGAACAGCATACTTATAGTGTTTTAGGAATGGTAGCTACTATTTCTAGTGAGAATTTTACCATTGTGCCTTTTTCTTTCATTGATGGTTTTAGAATACATGATAAAGTTTATTTACAAAAAGAAGGTTTGAGTGTAAAATGTGGTTATGGAATGCTTGGGCGTGTTGTTAATGCTTTGGGAGAAGAAATTGATAATAAAGGAAAAATTACTGATTTAGAAGAAAATTCTGCAATTAATAAAGTTCCTATGCGAGCGCTTGATAGAGGTATTATTGATCAAAGGCTCTCCACAGGTGTAAAAGCAATTGATTCAATGTTAACAGCTGGAAAAGGCCAAAAAGTTGGTATTTTTGCAGGTTCTGGGGTTGGAAAATCTACTTTAATGGGAATGATTGTAAAAGGAAGTGAAGCACAAATTAAAGTTATTGCTTTAATAGGTGAGAGAGGGAGAGAAATTCCTGAATTTATTCATTATAATTTAAACAATGACCTTGAAAATACGATTATGGTTGTTGCTACTTCTGATGAATCCGCTTTAATGCGAAAATATGGTGCTTTTACAGCTATGGCTATTGCAGAATTTTTTAGAGATAAAGGCCATGATGTTTTATTAATTATGGATTCTGTGACCAGATTTGCTATGGCACAAAGAGAAATAGGCTTAAGCACAGGGGAACCTCCTGTATCAAGAGGATATCCGCCTTCTGTTTTTGCTTTATTGCCTCAATTAATGGAGAGAGCAGGAAACAATGACAAGGGCTCAATTACTGCATTTTTTACAGTACTTATTGATGGAGATGATTTAAATGATCCCATTTCAGATCAAAGCAGATCAATTTTAGATGGACATATTGTATTAACAAGAGAATTAACAGAACAAGGTTTTTATCCTCCTATTGATCTTCTCAAATCTGCATCTAGGGTTATGGACAAAGTCGTTAGTAAGGAACATTATAATGGCTTTTTAAAGTTAAAGAGAGTACTATCTTTAATAAAAGAGAATGAAGTTCTAATACGTGTGGGTGCTTATAAACCTGGAATGGATAAAGAATTGGATGCAGCTTTAGCTAAAAAAAATAAAATTCGTGAATTCCTGGTTCAAAATACTCAAGATAAATACAGTTTTGATGATATCTCAAAACTCTTTATGGAGGTTCTAAAATGATTGATTTAACAAGTAGTACTTTATATAGATTGGATAATTTAAATAAAGCACAAATACAATTGTCCTACCAACAAAGTACGGGTAAATTAATTGATAGAGGAAGTGATGATACACAAATATTTGCTAGTGAAATTTATGTTCAAGATAAAATCACAGTTTATGAAGGTATTACTTTTCAAGTAGAAAAAACAGCAGCTCAAAATTCAAATGCTGATTCTGCCCTGGCTTCTATGAAAACACTTTTAGAATATGTTAAAGCAGAACTATTAAAAGCACTGAATGATACAAATGGGGCAACCGAGAGATCAACAATTGCTGTTCAATTAGAAGGTGTAAAAGAAAATATGATTATGCTTGCTAATGAAAGAATTGAAGGTGAATATTTATTTGCAGGTTCAAATACTACTGTTAAACCTTTTTCACAAGACCCAAGTACTGGAAAAATAACCTACGAAGGTGATGGTTATTTAAGAGAAGTAGCTGTTGAGTACGGATCTTACCGCGATAAAGGCGTTACAGGTTTTGATATGATGAGTATGGCTACTTCCACTATTCTAGATAATAATGATTCTTCAAGAACATACCCCGTACAACAATCCGTTGAAGAATTTGATGAAAATTCTAAAATAATTTTTAAAACAGGAACAGATAAAATTCTTGACAGCAAAGGCAATGAATGGAAATTTTACGATGCCAATGCTGATGGTACAATAGATTCTACTGAAGATAAACGCTTGTATAAATTTGACTCTTTAGGCAAAACAGATGATTATTTAAATGTTGCTCCTACATCTAATGCAAATGAATATACAACAATTTCTGATTTGGGATATATTGATGTTGTTAATACAGATTTAGGAGATGTTAAAAGTTTAATTACGCCTAGTTTTTTTAAAGTAAATACTACTTTTACATCCAGTGAGATTACTTTTACTTATGGAGAAGAACGTATTGTTGATAGTAATGGAAATGAATGGAAGTTTCTTGATGACAATCAAAATGGTACTATTGATAGTAATGAAAAAGATAAAATTTATAAATTTGATCACAATGGTAAAACAGATGAATACCTTACTGTTACAGCTACAAGTAATTCAAATGAATACATAACGAGCACTCTTGATAATTCTTTTTTAGATTCAGGGGACAAAAAAACATTGATTAATCAAACTTTTTTTACCAATAAACTGATATATGAAAAGGATTCTGATTTACCCTTAAGTACAAATTCTGAATTTGTTTTTACTGATAATGAAGGTAGAATCATTGATCAAGATGGAAATGAATGGAGATTTCACGATGTAAATAATGATGGAGTTATTGCAGAAAGTGAAAAGAATAAACTGTATAAATATGATATAAATGGAAAAACACAAGAATATTACAATACCGTTTCTACAGATAATGCAAATGAATTTAAGATTAGCTCTTCTTTAACTGAAGTTAGTTTAGATTCAGGAAGTACAAGAACTGTTACTACACCTAGTTTTTCTCTATATACACCTGCAAGTGCTACAAGCTCTCAAATTCTATTTAAAGAAGGAGAAGGTCGAATTATTGATCAAGATGGAAATGAATGGAAATTTTATGATGAGAATGGCAATGGAGAGATCGGTGATGATGAGAAAAATAAATTGTATAAATTTGACAGTAATGGAAAAACACAAGAATACTATTCTGTTTTAAAAACAGGAAATGCTGGTGAATTTATTACTACTGACATAGGAACAGTTAATTTAGATTCTGGAGGAACAAAAGAGTTAATAAATCCTAGTTTTGAAGTGAAAAAAAATATATTTGATGTTTTAGATGACATTATTGAAGGTCTTAAAAACAACGATGTAGAACAAATGAGAACAGGATTAGATGAAATTACGAAGTCTTATGATGCTGTTAATCAAGCGCATGCGGATTTAGGAGCTAGAAATAAAGTATTTGAATTGTCTTTGGAACGTTTATCTACAAAATTAACTCAATTTAAGATTTTTTATTCTGAAGTTTCTTCTGCTGATCCAGCAAAAATTGCGATTGAAGCAAAAGCTTTAGAATTAACCTATGTTTCTTTGTACTCAACGATTAATCGTTTAAACAGTATGTCATTAGTAAATTATCTTAATTAGGGTTTAACAGAATAAATGGGTTTTAAAAAGTTTTTTTCAAAAGATTTAATTGTTGTTGCACTTTTTATTGCAATATTAACTATTATTATAGTGCCTTTACCGAAGATGATTCTGGATTTTTTTCTGGTCATCTCTTTGTCTTTATCTTTATTAATTTTATTAATATCTCTTTATATCCAAAAACCCTCTGATTTAACTACTTTTCCTACGCTGATACTTATTTTTGCGCTGTTCAGATTGTCTTTAAATATAGCTACTACACGTTCTATTTTAAGTGAAGGACATAAGGGTCCGGATGCTGTATCTGATATTATTGCTGCTTTTGGTGAGTTTGTAGTTGGTGGTAATATGGTAATTGGTATTATTATCTTTATTATTTTAGTATTAATAAATTTCATGGTTGTAACAAAAGGTGCTACAAGAGTTGCTGAAGTAACTGCTAGATTTACACTTGATTCTATGCCTGGAAAACAAATGGCTATTGATGCGGATTTAAATGCTGGTTTTATTGATGATATAGAAGCCCAAAAACGAAGACGTGCGCTTATTTCTGAATCTACTTTTTATGGAGCTATGGATGGATCTTCTAAGTTTGTAAAAGGGGATGCGGTTGCTGGTATCATTATTACTTTTGTGAATTTAATTGGTGGTTTATTAATTGGTTTTTTTCAACACGATTTAAGCATAAGTGAAAGTGCTGAAATTTATACTATTTTAACCATTGGAGATGGATTAGTAGCACAACTTCCTGCTTTGATTTTATCAACTGCAACAGCTATTATTATTACACGCTCAAATATGGATGAAGAACGTTTTGCGGATCAAACCATTAATCAATTGGTTAAAGACTCAAAAGCGTTAATTCTTGTTGGTTTTTGTATGATGTTATTTGGTTTATTACCTGGTTTTCCTATTGGTGTATTGATGTCTTTAGGTTTTATGATGATTGGCTTAGGAATTATCATTGCTATGGTAGAAAACAACAGTGATAATGCTGTAACCAGGTTTTTTAAACAAAGAAAAGTAGAACCAGGACGTAGAGGTTCTGCTGCTGAAGTTTCTCAAAAGAAACAACAAGCACAAGCCAATAAACCAAGTGAAAAAGAACTTATTGATACTATTATGAAAATGGAAGTTTTAGAATTAAAACTGGGAATTCGTTTATTAAAACTGGTCCAAGGTAATTCAGAATTATTAGATAAAATCAGAGGAATTCGTAAAACAATAGCCAGTGAGCTTGGTTTTATTATCCCACAAATTAGAATTTCAGATGATTCTTCTTTAAACCCCAATGAGTATAAATTGCATTTAAAGCGAATTCCAATATCTGTAGGACGTGTCGAGATTGATCGTTTTTTAGCAATGGGTGGAGATCCTAAAGCCAATTTAAAAGGTTTAAAAGTTAAAGAACCTGTTTTTGGTTTGGATGCTGTGTGGATTGATGAAGTGTCAAAAGAAGAAGCTTTAATGAAGGGGTTTACTGTTGTTGATGCTCCTACTATTATCTCTACTCATTTATCTGAATTAATTAAACAACATGCAGAAGATATTCTTACACGACAAGATATTGTTGATATGGTAGATGCTTTGAAAGCGGATTTTCCTATTGTTGTAGAAGAAGCTATGAAAGTAACTTCTTATGGAATATTATTAAAAGTGTGTAAAGATTTATTGCATGAAAATATTCCAATTATTGATATGTTAACTGTTGTTGAAGCTATTGCTGATATTGCTGAGTTTACTAAAGCACCGGATGTATTATTAGAACATGTACGCGCTAAATTGTTTAGATTAATTACTCAAAGATTTAAAGGTAATGATGGCGTTTTACATATTATTACACTAAAACCTGAGATTGAGCAAAGTTTTGTATCAAAATTACAAGAACAGCATGGAGTGACTCAGCTAATGTTATCCATTGGTGAAATTAATTCCCTTGTTACTAAAACCAAAGAGTTAATTGAAAACCTTGAGCAAAAAGGTTTTGCAAAAGTCTCTTTAGTGGTTGAACCTACTTTACGTAAAAGAGTATCTGATATATATGAAAAATTTGGTTTAGATGTGGCTGTTTTATCTCATGCTGAATTGGATTCTAAAGCAAACTTTGCAATTGAAGGCACCTTGGAGTTTTAATGTTAACATTGTTTAAAGTAGGCATTTTATTAGTATTCTTTTTTACAAGTGCTCTTTCAAATATAACGCTTAGTTCAAAAAATACGTTTTATGAGAATGAAGCTTTTATCGTTAATTATGAAGTAATTGCACAGGAAATTGTTTTTCCAAGTATTACAAAAATTGCTTCATATGATGTGCAAAATACTTCAAAACAATCAAGTTATTCTAATATCAACGGTAGAATAAGTAAAAAGCAAATTCGTCAATTTTTAATTTATCCTCAAAATGATTTTATAATTCCTTCTTTCGCTTTTGTTCTTGATGGAAAAACGGTGTATTCAAAAGAAAAAAAAATAAGAAAACAAAAAATTATTAAAACAAAAAACAATAATTTTGATTTAAGTATAAAACTATCAAAAAAAGATTTGTATTTAGGCGAAGATGCACTTTTAATCCTTGTTTTTAAATACAGAAAAAATTCCCAAATACTTGATTCTTCTTTAGAAACACCTCGTTTTGATAATTTCTGGTTTAAACAATTGTCTTCTTCTCCACAATATGAAGAGGGTCCTTATATTGTTCAAGAAATACCATTTTTGATTTTTCCTCAAAAAGTGGGACAAATAATTATTCCTTCTCTAAAAGTAAACTTACAAATTCTTGATACAAATAATACCTTCTCATTATTTGCTAATGAAAGTAAACAGCTCAATATTTACTCAAATTCTCTTAGTATTAATGTTAAAGCATTACCCAAAGGTATTGCTTTAATAGGTGAATTCTCAATTAGTTCTAGTATTAATAAAAATAAATTAAAAGAAAATGAAGCTCTTTCTTACCAAATTAAAATAGAGGGTTATGGAAATATTGATGATCTTGAAGATATTACTTTTAATATTAAAAATACTACTGTTTTCCAGAATAAAGCAGATGTAAAAAAAGAATTTATAAGTGGAAGATATCAGGTGTCTTATTCTAAAACTTTTTCTTTTCTCTCCTCTAATGATTTTATTATTCCTTCTTATTCCTTACGTTATTTTGATAAAAAAAGCAAAAGTATAAAAGAAATCAAAACAAAAGAATATCAAGTTTATGTGAATAAAGTGAAAAATAAAAGTATTTTACAAAAACAAAAAATAATAAAAAAGACTCAGTATAAAAATAGTGAGAATATTTTATTAAGTAGAGGTATTTTTTTCATTCTTGGTATCTTCTTTGCTGTATTAATCTTTAGTTTATTTAAATTTGTTACAATTAAAAATAAAAAAACCATAGAATCTAGTCTGTCCAAAAAAATAAAGAACTCTTCTTCAAAAAAACTCTTATTAAATATTTTGGCGGTATATATTTTAAAATTTCCATTGTTAGATGAATATATATACAAGCTCGAAAAATGTGAAGAAAAAGAGTATCAAAGTATCAAAAAAGATATTTTGATACTAATAAAAAAATTAGAAAAAAAAGGTAAATTATGAAAAAAATAATTGTATTTGTTCTTTTGGCTGTGAGTGTTTATTCTCAAGAGTATTACTCAAAAGTAAAAGCCTTAAATTCTTATGTGATTAAAGCAGCAGTTAGTGGAAAAATTACCTTTTCTAATGATGCTTTAGAAGGTAAGTTTGCAAATAATTCTTTAATTATTCAAATTGATAACTCTTTGGATTTGATTGATTTAAAAGAAAGTAAAAATAAAATGCTTTTGTTAAATGAGATGATAAGCATTGAAAAGAAAAACTATTCAAGACTAAAAAAAGTATCTTCAAAATCGATTTTTGAAAAAGAAAGCCAAAAACTAAAATACATTAATTTAAAATCAAATAAAGCAGATTTGAATATTAAAATATTTTCGCTGGAAGATAAAATAAAAAATAAAAAACTCTATGAAAAGAATAATTATATTTTTAATATAAGCGTAAAAAAAGGGGATTATGTTAATCCTGGAAATATTCTGTATGAAAGTAAAGATTTATCAGCAGGTAAATTAGAAATTTTTATTCCTATTTTAGATGCCCAAAGTATTTTAAAACAAGACATTTATATCAATGATGTAAAAAGTGACTTGAAGATTTCCAAAATATTTAAAGTTGCAGATGAAAAGCATATTTCTTCGTATAAAGCTATTATTATAATGCCAAAAGTAGATTTATTCTCAAAGCTTGTTAAAATTGAATTCAAATAATAGTATTGCTTGCCCCTTAGATTGTTTTGATACCTGTGAGGCAAGTTATAATGATGGAAAAATAAAAGCAAGTGCAAGTCATGTTCCTACGAATAAAAAACTGTGCGTTAATTTTGCCAAGCTTTTAAAAGAAGAAACTTTTTCTTCTGCATTTTATGATAAAAATGCAATTTCTTTAAAAAGTGCTTTAAACATACTTGTTGAAAAACTAAAGAGCACTAAAGCTTCTAAAACTTTATATTATAAAGGAAGTGGAAATTTAGGTGTGCTGCAGTCTTATCCTAAGACCTTTTTTGCTAAATATGGTTCTGTTTTCACACAAGGTGGTTTATGTGATAATATTGGCTCTCATGCTCTTGAAACATCAAGAGGAGGTGCTAATATAAATCCTCCTTTAGATTATTTGATAAATGCAGATGTAATTATATGCTGGGGAAGAAATTTTACTGTTACTTCTTCTCATATGTACAAACTTGTAAAAGATAAGATTTTTATTACAATAGATCCTATGACAACTCCAATAGCTAAAAAATCAGAATTACACTTACAAATTAAACCAAAAACAGATCATGAATTGGCTTTATTATTAACTCAAATGATTTATCTTAATAACATAGAAGACAAAGAATTTATTAATGAACATGAAGGGCATAAGTTTTATGAACTTGCTTGTAAACGTAGTATTGATTCTTATATTAAAACGCTTGATTTAAAGATTGAAGATATTCATAGTTTTATTAATCTCATTAAAGGCAAAAAAATTGCATTAATGTTGGGGTTAGGGGCTCAAAAATACTATGAAGGTGCTTCTATTTTTAGAAGTATTGATTCTTTTGCTGCAAGTATGGGTCTGCACAATACTAGCAGAAGTGCAGGGGGTGTATGGTATTTAGCTGATGGCTCTTATGGTTATGAAAAACAATTAATCGCAAACCCAAAAAAACGAGTTGATATTTCATGTATTGATTACAGTGCTTATGATCTTGTATTTATACAAGCAGGAAACGTATTAGTTTCTAATCCCAATACTTTTAAAATCAAAGAAGCACTTAAAAATACCTTTGTCGTATTTTTTGGAACAAGTAAAAATGAAAGCAGTGAATATGCCAATTTAATTATTCCCGCTTCTACATTTTTAGAAAAAAAAGATGTGCGTTTATCTTATGGGCATGAGTATAAAAGTGTTTCTTATGTACATGAATACAATAATGAAAAAATTTCTGAATACAACTTATGTAAATATTTATTTGATGCTTTTGATTATGAGGGATTAAAAGAAGAAGATGATGTTTTTAACTATTATAAAAATGCAAAAGCTAAAAGCTTTGAGATAAAAAACTATAATTTTATTAAGCATTTTAACATTAAAAATCTTTATGAAATAAAAAAAGAAAATGAATATTTTTTTATCACTTCTAAAGCAAAAAATTCATTAAATTCACAATTTGCTAAGGATGAGAATGTTTATCTTCATCCCAATAATATTTATGCAAGTGCAAAAAGAATAAAACTTCTTTCTTTATACGGCAGTGCAGAATTTTCTGTTGTTTTAAGTCCTGATATAAGAGAAGATTGTGTTTTGTGTTATTCTGGCAATAAATATGCCAACTATTTAACGCCTTCTTTGAGTGATGAAGTCGCTTTTTCTGCAATTTTACAAGAAGTATTGGTGCGTCTTGAACTACCTTAGTTTATTAAAACAATACCCTTTAATTAGAAAACTGTCTGTTTTACAATTTATTGCATATTTTGGTGCTTGGTTTTCTTCGGTTGCAATATATACAATGTTGGTTGATTTTTCTTCTTCTGCTTTTGTAATTTCTATGGTAACAGTGATGCATCTTTTACCAGCTGTTGTGATTGCACCTTTTTCTGGGGTAATTATAGATAAGTTTAAAATTAAGAATCTTTTATTTTCACTTTTACTTATTGAATTGTGTATGACTTTATTGCTCTTATTGATTGATGAACCCTCACAAATTTGGCTTTTAATGGTAATAGTTTTTATTAGAATGACTGCTGCTTCTATTTTCTTTTCAGCAGAAATGTCTTTATTGCCAAAATTAGTAAGAGGCATTGCTTTACAAAAAGCAAATGAAATCCATTCTATTATTTGGTCTTTTACTTATGCTGTAGGAATGGGATTAAGCGGTTTAGTGGTTAATTATTTTGGTATTAAAACAGCTATTATCTTGGATGCCAGTGTTTTTGTTATTGCTTTAGTTTATTTTTCTGGCATTGATTTTAAAATCGAAGTCGAAGAACACAAGGAAAAATTCTTTGCTATGATAAAAGACGGTCTTTTATATATCAAAAAATCAAAAATGGTAATACACCTAATTATTCTACATGCAAGTGTTGGTTTAACTTCTTTTGATACGCTAATTACTTTGTTGGCTAAAAATGAATATAAATATGTAATTGCTGTTCCTTTGGCGCTTGGAATATCAAATGCGGTACGAGCACTTGCTTTAATGATAGGCCCTTTTTTCATAAGTAAGTACTTAAACAAAGAATCTTTGGTCTATTTATTTATTTTTCAAGGATCTGCTATTATTTTGTGGGCAGTATTTCAAAACAATTTTTATTTTTCTTTAGTGACACTGTTTTTTGTAGGACTGTGCACTACAAGTATTTGGTCTTATACGTATGCTCTCTTACAAGAAAAAGTTGAAAGAAAATATTTAGGCAGAGTTATTTCTTACAATGATATGGTATTTATGTTAAGCAATGTTTGCACCACTTTGTTTGTAGGACTTATGTCCTCTTATCTTTCTTTGCAAATAATCTCAGGTATTTTAGGTGCAATGTTTTTTGTAGTTGCTTATTATTATAAATTTTTAGTAAAACATCTCTAAAATGTTATGTCTTTTAGAAACTTGATATTTGTTTTGCATTCTTTATAAAAAGGATAAGAGACTTCCATAAAAGAATCTTTATCAAGAAAAACATTGATATAACACTCATAAGAGATTTCATAAGTCTTTAATGCCATACAAGACAATAAAGTATCATTAATTCCTCCTAATTTACTTGAAGCAATAAGTGCTGTTGGTACATTAAAGGCTTTTATTAAATCAATAATATAAAAATCTTTTTCAATAGGAACCATTAATCCTCCTGCACCTTCAATAATTAAAAAATCACAGAACTTAAAAAGGTAATCCCTTTTTTCTTTTAAATAGGATAAAGAAATTTTTTTGTCTTTTTTCGCTACATAAGGTGCTGCTGCTAAAGTAAATTGATAAGGGACTATATCATCTATACCCACCTTAAAATCAGGGTTTAGCTCTTTTGTAAGTGCAAGCATTTTTGTTCCATCTAGGGGCGCATCCTTTACTCCTGTTTCAATGGGTTTAAAATATCCTACTTTAAAACCTTTGGAATGGTAGTATCTTAAAAACTTCTCAGAGGCATAGGTTTTACCTATATCTGTATTGGTTGCTGTAATAAATAAACTTTTTTTCTCTAAAGGCTTTTTTTCTTTAATCATGTAATATCTTTTTTGGTATAATTATTATATAAATTTGGGTTTATTTTATCCAAAGTATAGTAAAGGTTTTATGTGGCACACGAAATAGAGTTTGAATTACAAGATAGTACAGAAGTTGAAGAACCTAAAAAATATAAAGTTTTATTGTTAAATGATGATTATTCAACTATGGATTTTGTTATTGATGTTTTAACAAAAGTATTTCGTAAAACAAACGATGAATCAACGAATATTATGTTAAACATTCATAATCATGGAAAAGATATTTGTGGGGTTTATACTCATGAAATATCTGCTACAAAAGTTGCACAAGTAAAAACAATGGCAAGAGATAATGGGTTTCCTTTAAAAGCTGTCATGGAAGAAGAATAAAATGATTTCAAATGAACTAAGAACAATCTTTGGTCAAGCAGTATCCTATGCTAAAGACTCTAAACACGAGTATTTAACGGTTGAGCATATTTTTTTAATGTTATTAAGTGATGAATTTATTAAATCTTTATTTGTAGATTTAGGTTTAGATACAAATAATATTAGCAATGAAGTAAAAAAACACTTAGAGCATAATACTCCTGTTTTACCAGAGGGCATAAATGATGAGCCAATAGAAACAGTTAGTTTAACAACAGTAATAGAACATATGGTAGCCCATACCCAAGGTTCAGGAAAAAGAGTTGCAAATGTTGAAGATATGTTAGTAGCTATTTTAAAAGATGAAAAATCTTATGCTACGTATAAACTAAAAACCTTGGGCATTGAAAAAGTAGATATTTTGGAAGAAATATCACATACAGAGAACTCTCCTTCTGCTGAGGAAGAAAATGAAGAAGACAATGAGAATGAAGTTTTACAAAACAATGCAGTTGAATTAGTAGCTTTAGCGTCAAATGGTGAAATTGATCCTGTGATTGCAAGAGAAAATGAGATTAACAGAGTTATTCAAATTTTAGCACGTAGAAAAAAGAACAATCCTTTATTAATTGGGGAACCAGGTGTTGGTAAAACGGCTATTGCAGAAGGGCTTGCTTTAGAAATTGCTAATAAAAATGTACCTTCTATTTTATTAGATGCAAAAATATTTTCTCTTGATATGGGTTCTATGTTAGCTGGAACTAAATACAGAGGTGATTTTGAAAAAAAATTAAAATCTTTATTGACTGAAATATCTAAAATTCCTAATGCTATTTTATTTATTGATGAAATTCATACTATTGTAGGTGCTGGAAGTGTAGGGGGCTCTGCTATGGATGCTTCTAATATATTAAAACCTCTTTTAGCCAATGGTAAACTTAGATGTATAGGAGCTACTACTTTTGCAGAATACAGAAATGATTTTTCAAAAGACAAAGCTTTGAGCAGAAGATTTGCAAAAGTGGATGTAGATGAACCAAGTATCAAAGACAGTATTTCTATTTTAAATGGTATTAAATCTAAGTACGAAGAATTCCATAATGTAAAATACAATTATCAAGCCATTAAAAATGCAGTTGAATTAAGCAAAAAATTTATTAATGACAGATATTTACCCGATTGTGCTATTGATGTTATTGATGAAGTAGCAGCTACAAAAAAACTTTCTTTTGATGCAAAAGATCGAAAACAAGTATTGACAATTACAGCAAAAGATGTTGAAAATACTGTTGCGTTAATGGCTAATGTTCCTCCTAAAACAGCTACAAAATCTGATTTGACACTTTTACGTAATCTTGAAAAAAATATGAAAAAAAGAGTTTTTGGACAAGATGAATCTATTTCTAAAATTGTAGAAGCTATAAAAGTAAACAGGGCTGGTTTAAGTGGAGAGAATCATCCTGTTGGTTCTTTTTTATTCACAGGGCCTACTGGTGTTGGTAAAACTGAAGTTGCAAAAGAACTGTCTTTACAATTAGGTGTACATTTTGAACGTTTTGATATGAGTGAATATATGGAAGCACATACGATTTCAAGACTTATTGGAGCACCTGCTGGTTATGTTGGATTTGAAAAAGGTGGTTTATTAACTGAAGCTATTAGAAAACACCCACATTGTGTTTTATTATTAGATGAAATCGAAAAAGCACATCCTGATTTAATGTCTATTTTACTGCAAGTAATGGACAATGCAAAACTTACTGATAATAATGGGAATATTTCTTCTTTTACGAATGTTGTATTGATTATGACATCAAACTTAGGTACAAAAGAAGCTCCTGTTATGGGATTTAATAAAGATGAAAATTCCAATCAAGACAAGTCCATTAAAAAATTCTTTGCGCCTGAGTTTAGAAATCGATTGGATTGTGTTGTTAAGTTTAAATCTCTTAGTATGGAAGTTGTTGCTTTAGTTGCTGGAAAATTTATTGATGAGGTACAAAATCAATTAAGCGATAAAAACATCAAAATTAATATTTCAAAAAATGCAAAACTTCAATTAGCAATCTTAGGTTATGATGAACAAATGGGGGCAAGACCTTTAGGAAGAGTTATTGCTGATAAAATAAAATCAGTATTAACAGATGAGATTTTATTTGGTAAACTCAAAAAAGGCGGTATTGTTAGTATTGCTTACAAAGACGACGCTTTTACGTTTGATTACAGTAAAGAATAAATAGAAAACACATCTTATGTGTTTTCTTAATTAATAAAAAGGATTGATATGAAAAAAAGTTTTTTCCTAAGTATTTTAGTACTTATTGTATTTATTGCCTGTAGTGATAAAAAAGAAGAGAAAGAACTCTCTTCTATGCAAACACAAGAAAAGAGTAAAACGATAGAAAATAAAAAAACGATAGTAACAGAAGTTATTTTAGAAACAAAAGAACAAATGGATGTAATAATTGATGTAAAAAAAGAAGAACTTGTAAATGTTATTGAAGAAACAAAAAAAGATGTTCTTAATAAAATGAAGGAAGTTACTGTTTCCATAAATGCTCAAAAACTTTATGCAGCCTGTTCTTCCTGTCATGGGCTTAAAGGTGAAAAAGCTGCTTTAGGTAAATCAGAAGTTATAAACATCTGGAGTGAAGAGAAAATTTATTTAGCATTAATGGGTTATAAAGATGGCTCTTATGGAAAAATGATGAAAGGTTTAATGCAAGGGCAGGTTAAAAACTTAAGTAAAGAAGAAATACGTGCATTATCTTCTTATATCAGCAAAGTAAATAAATAATGAAGCTATGTTTATCTATAAGTTCTTCTTATGATACTTTTAATTACAATTTAAAAAAAAATGGAATATAAATGCTAAAAAATACTAATATAACATTCACAGGTTTTTCTAAAATGCCTAATGAAATTTCATTTTCAAATGACTCTTCTTTAAACAAAAAAAAGTGTCTTGAATTATTGGCTTCAAACTCACTTTCAGGGGATGAGTTAATTTCACTCTTAGCTGCAAGAGCAAAAAAGATTATTCATTTTTTATTGATTGATAACAGAGAGATGAATGAATATCTTCAACAAAGAATTGAAGGAACTGATTTTTTGGTACCTACAAGTTCTTTTTATGAGAGTATGGAAGTACTTAAAAATGAGAAAAACACACCTTGTATTGTATATTGTTTAAGTGGAGGCAGAAGTGCTCAATGCTTAAATATTATGAACGATATGGGTTTTATTAGTGTTTGTAATTTACAAGAAGGTTTATACACCTATAAAGGTGAATTTGTTTCAGGATAGAAGAACATTTCTTAAAATTAGTATAAATAATTTTAAGAAATACATTAAAATAAGATTCTTCCCCCTTAATAGCCTCTTTAAACACTATTCTTAAAAAAAACTAAAAACTAAAAAATTATATATTTTTACACTATCTTCTTGTATTATAAAAAAATCTTTAGATATTTTTGTATAATAGTTTAGAATAATATTTTTTAAGGTGTTCATGAAAGAAATAATAAAACGATTAGAGATAATTAAAAGCTCAATTATTATAGAAGATAATGAAATAGTAGATTTACAAGTTAAAAAACTACTGCTTTTAAAAATAGACAATAAAGTAGAGTCTATTTTATATCTTATTTCAAATACGAATTTTGAAAAAGTCATTCCTTTAATTGATGACTACTTAAATCAATTTCGTAGCCTTGTTATTTATGAAGATGAAAAAATACAAGGACTTAAACATGAACTGTCCATTTTAGAAAAAGAATTTTTACTTTATTCCAATAAAGTTGAAGAATATCATAATATCATTAATGATTTTAATATTAAGTACCACAAAAAATTGGGAGATTTAATTGAAGAGATATTAGTTTTAAGAGAAGAATATTATGAATATATGTCTAAAGAAAATGAAAATTTTAAAGAAGAATACAAAGAATCAAAAAAAGATTATGAAGATTTTCACAATGAATTTAAACAATTCTCATATGCTAACTCTTTTGATTTAAGTAAAGAAGATAAAAAAGAGTTAAAACGTTTGTATAAAAAAGCTTCGCGACTTTGTCATCCTGATATTCTAGAAGATGAGAAAAAAGAAGAAGCAGAAGAAATATTTAAAGAATTAAATGCAGCATATGAACAAAAAGACATTAAAAAAGTAAGTAATATTTTACATCAACTCTTAAGTGGGGAGAGTTTTATTAGTGCTTCTGATTCTTTATTTGATAAAAAAATATTAAAAAAGAAAATTTCAATTTTACGCGAGAAAATTAGAAAAATTAAAATTGAAATTACTTCATTAAAAGAAAATGAAACGTTTATAATGCTGAATAAAATTGATGATATATACGATTATTTTGTAAAAATGCAAGAAGAGTTACTTCTAGAAAAAGATTCTATTATGGAAAAAATTAAAAACTTCCTTCAAAAGCACTAAAATGACTAATCCCAATACTTCTTTAATTAAAAAACAGAGTTCCTCTCTTATGTTATACAAATCAAAAGTAATGATTGGTCTTACTAAAAAAATTCTTAATAATAAAATACAAATAATTGAGAATCAAGACTGGATTGATAAACTTTATTTGTGGGCAGATGAAAATAAAATTGATGATTTATATAAAAGTAAAAAAAGCTTTAATAAAGAATATACCAGAGGACTTCCTAGAAATAAGGAAGATTTACTTAATTTAGTTGAGCTTAATTTATATAAATATGATTTGACCTATTTACCAAAAGAATTGTGTTATTTAACAAAATTAGAAAAACTGCATTTATATAAGAACCGTCTAAGGTTCATTCCAAAAGAAATAAAAAACTTAAAAAATTTGAAAGAACTTTCTTTGTCTAAAAACCATTTAACAGTTCTACCAAAAGAGATTTTTGAATTAAAAAATCTTGAAATTTTAAGTGTTCTGGGCAATAAACTAAGTGAAGTTTCTGTTCATATCTCGCAATTAAAAAAACTAGAGAAACTAAATCTTTTAGGAAACAAGCTTCAAACCTTACCCAATGAAATTTGTTCTTTAAAAGCTTTACGCTCTTTGCTTATCTTTGAAAATAATTTAATTGAATTGCCTTATGATATTGGTAATTTATCGAATCTAGAAGAATTATTGGTAAACGATAATAACTTACGATTTTTACCTCTAAGTATTGGGAAACTCAAAAAATTAAAGTACCTGTGTTTGTTTAATAATAAAATTGAAGCTTTACCTAGTGAAATTGGACATTTACACAGCCTTGAAGAGCTTTGGCTCTCTAATAACCGTTTATTGTCCTTGCCTTTAAGTTTAGATGGTCTGCATAAACTTAATGAGTTTTCTTTATCAAACAATGATTTGTCTCTTTTACCTTCACAAATATTAAAAATGAAAGAATTAAAATGGTTAGAAGTAGACAAAGATGTTTATATTCCAGATGAATTGCATTCTTTAGTAAAAAAAGGTGTGATTACCTTTTCTTAATTAAGTTTATTTTTTTCCTCTTCTTGATGTTGGGAATACTGTTTTAGAACTTCTATTAGTGATATAAAAAATGTAACAGCAGCTGGCCCTATAATCATTCCCCAAAAACCAAAAGAAGATATTCCGGCAATTATTGAGAAAAAGATTAATAATTCATTTATTTTAGTTGGGGTTTTTACAATTTTTTTATTGATATATTTTATAATTACAGGTTTAATAAATGTATCTGCAAAAACAGATATTACTAAAACAGAATAAATTGCAATAATGAAAGCATTTCCTGAATTTCCTGCGTACAATTCATAAATTGCAATAGGTACCCACATTAGAACACCTCCAATTACGGGAATTAAAGAAGCAAAACCATATAAAACACCTAATAAAATCCCGTCATATGAGAAATAAGAAATAAAGATTCCAAAAAGTAAACCTTCAAAAATGGCTGTAACTAAAATGGAATACAATACTATACTCATTACATTTGAGCTTTCAAAAAATAAAGTATTTGAATCTTCTTTTTTTAAAGGCAGGGCATTTTTAAAATAACTGGCTAATTGGGAACCATAAAAACTGTAGAAGAAATAAAATATCAAAATCATAAACATGTCTATTATAAAAGAAGCCGAGTTTTTTCCTAAATAAGCTCCAAAAGCCAAAAGTTTTTGAATAAACTCTGGGATATTAACTTTTTCCAAAATACCTATTAACTGTTCTTTTAAAATAAGAAATTCATCGGGAATATTATTTACCCAAAGTTTGGTTGCTTCAAAGATTGATAATAAAATGTTTTGATCAATTTTATTAATGAGTGAAGCAAAAGAAAAAATACAATAAAGTACTGGTATGAAAAATATGGCAGTTAAAAAGATGGTCATAATTCCAGATGCCAATAATTTATTAAATTTTTTTTGGAAAAAAATATTCATTGAATTGGTTGCTACTGCTAAAAGTAAAGCAACCAATAAAGGTTTTAAATAAGGAGCAAAAAGTTGTTGTAAAAAAAACAAAGAAATAAGCAGTAAAGAAATTAAAAAGTACTGGGCTTTCATATTATTGCTCCTTCTTCATTGTTTGGATTTAATCTAAAAAGTTCGTAAGTTTTAAGACTTGCAATTCTACCTCGTGCAGTTCTTTCAATATAACCATTTGCCAATAAATAAGGTTCAATGGCATCTTCAATTGTTCCTTCATCTTCACTCAAGGCTGCTGCAATAGTAGATAAACCCATTGGTTTTCCTTTATTACTTACAAGAAGTTCAAGTAAGTTTATATCCATTTCATCAAAACCAGTTTCATTAACGCCTAATTCATTTAAAGCATATTTACAACGTGAGAGATTAATGTTTTCTTCATTATTAACTTCTGCGAAATCTCGAACACGTCTTAATAAACGTAAACTTACTCTTGGTGTTCCTCTGCTTCTTCTTGCTATTTCTAAAGAAGCATCGTAATTGGAAGGTTTTTCAAGTTTAAAAGAAGCTGCTTCAACAATTTTTGCTAAATCTTCATTGGAGTAGAACTGCATTCTAAAATGCATTCCAAATCTCTCTCTTAATGGGCTTGATAACATTCCTGCTCTTGTAGTTGCACCAATAAGTGTAAAACGAGGCAAATCGATTTTAACCGTTTGCGCTGCTGGCCCACTACCTATAATAATATCTAATCGATAATCTTCCATGGCAGGATACAAAATCTCTTCAACAGCAGGGGATAGCCTGTGAATTTCATCAATAAATAAAATATCACCTTCTTCTAAGTTGGTTAAAATAGCAGCTAAATCTCCAGATTTTTCTATCATTGGACCTGCTGTAATTTTTATATTACATTCCATTTCATTTGAAATTAAATAAGCAAGTGTTGTTTTTCCAAGACCAGGAGGTCCATAAAATAGAATATGATCCAAAGCTTCATTTCTTTTTTTAGAAGCATCAATAAAAACTCTTAGGTTTTTCTTGATTTTACTTTGGCCAATATAATCGTTCCAGGAACTGGGTCTTAAACTTAGTTCTGAATGTTCTTCTTCAAAAGATATTTGTTCTACTTCTACAACACGTTCCATATTATCTCTTTGTATTTAAATTATTGAATATTACAATATTATGCATATTAATATTCTTCTTTTTTACTTGGAAAAGATTCATTTTGCACATCGTTTACAAAATTATTGAGTGCTTCTTTAACTAAGTTTGCTCCGTCTAAATAGTGGCGTACAAATTTTGGTTTAAAATCTTCAAAGAAACCCATCATATCTGACCAAACAAGAACTTGCCCATCGGTATCTTTTCCTGCTCCTATTCCAATAGTTGGAATAGAAACTGCTTGTGATATTTTTTTAGCAGCAGGGCTTAAAACACCCTCTATTACTATACAAAAAGCACCTGCTTTTTCAACAGCAAGGGCATCTTTGATTAATTGATCAATATCTTCTTGTGTTTTTCCTCTTACTTTATATCCACCTTGAGATCTTACATATTGTGGCATCAGCCCAATATGTGCCATTACTGCTATTGAATTTTTGCACAAGTGCTCAATTATAAAAGCTCTGTCTTCTCCACCTTCTATTTTAATGGCAGCAGCTGGGCATTCTTGGTAAACTTTTACTGCATTATTTAAGGCTTGATCTTTGTTAATATAAGAACCAAAAGGCATATCTAAAATCACAAAAGCTTTAGGTGCTCCTGTACAAACTGCATTGGTATGATAGATCATTTGTTCCAAGGTTGCACTTAAGGTGTCTTTTTTTCCTGCAAAACTCATATTTAAACTATCACCCACTAAAATCATATCTGCCATTTCTTCAAAAAGTTTTGCAAACAATGCATCATATGCTGTTATTACTGTAAGTTTTTTATTTCCTTTTGCTTTTCTAATTTTATTAACATTCATTTTTTCAAAATCTGCTCTTATAATACTCATTGGACCTCTTTTGTATAAATTATTATCATTTTATCAAAAAGATAGTTTGTTTTTCTTTATTCTCACTTATTTTTAGCTTTTTTTTACTTTTAATAACGGTAGACATATTAATTATATGCTATGATAGGTATTAGCCTAAATACTATATAATATTATTGAAATTACTAAAACTATATTTTATGCACTTAAATGGCTTTATATTAAATAACAGGACGATATTTTGAAAAAACTTGTAGGGTACATTACTTCATCGTATCCAAATAATAATTTTACCGTGGATTTGGCTTTAAGCATGAAAGAAGCAGGTGTAGATACTATTGAATTAGGAATGCCTTTTTCAGATCCTGTTGCAGATGGACCTATTATTGAAAAAGCTAATTTTCTAGCTTTGCAAAATGGCTATGGCTTAAAAGATTTATTTGAAATAAGTGAAAAAATTGCTTGTGAAATGGATACTTTGTTAATGGGATATTTAAATCCTTTTTATGCTTATGGAATAAATGACTTTTTAAAAAAAGCAAATGAATTAAAACTATCTGGTTTGATTATTCCTGATTTACCTTATGAAGAAGCTTTAGTCTATAAAAATGAAGCACGTAAAAATAAACAAGAAATCATTTCTTTTGTAGCTCCTACTCACGATGAAGCCCGTATTAAAAAAGTGGTAAGCGATGCTAAGAAGTTTATTTATATGGTTGCATATACTGGAATTACAGGTTCTGGTAAAAGTGAAGACTTAAATGAAATAATCTCTTGCGTTAAAAAATACAGCCAAACTCCATTATATATTGGTTTTGGGGTAGATGAGCATACATGTAAAGAAAAATCAAGAGGTGTTGATGGAGTTATTGTAGGTTCTGCTTTTGTTAAAACCTTAATTGATGATTCTTTAGGTTTTGATGAACGAATTAAAAGAATCAGCTCTTTAGCAAAAGAAATAAAAGAAAAAATTAACGAGTAGTTATGCAAACAATTGATGAACACATAGAATTTGTTGAAAATAACAAACAATGCTCTTATTTTGATAATGAAATTTCTGACATAAGATATAAATTTATGCAGTCTTGTAGCGAATCTGAATATCAAGGTATGTTGGAACATGGCTGGAGACGTTTTGGAAAAATGCATTTTGTTCCAGAGTGCGCAGCTTGTACTAAGTGTATTTCTATGCGTATTGATGTAAAAAAGTATGTTTTTTCCAAATCAGAAAAAAGAGTAATTAATAAAAATAAAGATACAAAAGTCTATATTCAAACCCCCAGTTTAAGTATTGAACATTTGGCTTTATATGATAAGTATCATGAATTTATGCATCATAAAAAAAATTGGAATTATACACCTATTGAACCAATGGAATATCAACGCTCATACGTACAAGGTAAATCTACTTATGCAAAAGAAATACTTTATTGTGTAGAAGATAAACTAGTGGGTGTTGCTTTATCTGATATTTTAACTACTTCTATTTCTTCTATTTATTGTTTTTATGACCATGATTATGCTCACTTGTCTTTGGGTAAATATTCCATCTTAGCACAAATTAAAATCGCAAAAGAGATGAATGTAGAGTATATTTATTTGGGATATTGGATAGAAGATCATTTTTCAATGGGTTATAAAAAAGCCTACACTCCTTTTGAAATTTTAAAAAACAGAGTACCTTTAAATCAAAAAACAATTTGGGAACCTTATGAAGTATAATACGGTTGTTCTTATAGCTATTTTAATTACTACTGTTCTTGCTTTAGGTATTTCTTATTTAATAAGCAATTATTTTTTTTCTCAATATACTTTTTATAAAATGATTCAATTGTTTTTTGCAGTTCTTTTTCTTACAACATTTTATGCCCCAATAAAGTATTTTTTGATAAAATATATGGACAGTGAAGGACCCAAAGATGAATAAACTTTTTATTGCGTTTACTTTTTGTATTTCTATCTTAAGTGCGGCAGAAGATTTTTCTGGCGCTGATTGTTTGATTATAGAAGAAGAAAATTCTATTATTTGTAAATACTCTAATGTAAGAAAATCTTATGATAGAAATATTAAAATATTTTGGATAAATCCTAAAGAAAATATATCCAGAGAAAAAGAGGTCCTAGTACCTGCAGGTCATGGTTCTGTATATGATTTTAGGTATATTGAAGCAAGAATAAAAGGTTTGTGGAGCTTTAAAGTTATTGATAATGAAAAAGAGTTTTCAACAACTTTTGAGATTAAGTAAAAACATACTTAATCCCAGTTCTTTATTTTTTTAATAAAAGATGTTCATATCTTTTATCAGTAAGAAGTTTAAGAAACGCGACTAAAGCATCTACTTTTCTCTCACTTAGTTTTTTCATTTTTAAATCTTTTTTATTAATCGTATTTTCCCACTCCGCATTTCTCCATGCTTTATTTGTTTCAGGGTTTATAATATTCTTTTTATTATTGAATTTATCATAAAACAGTATTACTGTTTTTAAATCAGAAAACACACCATTATGCATATAAGGTGAAGTAATTGCCACATTTCTTAGCGTTGGGACTTTGTATTTTCCTTGATGTTTAATATCTTTTACCAAAGGATTATTAAGTAAACCATCATCTTTTTTTCTCACTCCATTTTTAGCTCGTAATGCAGTATTAATTGGGGTTCCAATATTATGAAATTCATAATTTGAAAAAGTTTCCCTTTTCTGATCTTCTTTTTTTAAAGTGTGACAGCTACTGCAATTGGTATTTGCATTTGAATAAAAAAGTGAGCGACCTAAGTCTTCTAAAGGTGTTAAATCATATCTTCCTTCTAAATATCTGTCATATTTTGAATCAAAGGGTGCAAAAAAGTCACTTTGCTCAAAAACTTCAATGGCTTTTGTCATTTTTAAATACGCAGTGTCATCGTTTTTGAAAATATTTTCTCCATATACTTTTTTAAAAATTTCAACATAAAATAAATTTTCTTTTAAACGCCGAACGATTGCACTTTTTGAAGGCATAGCCATTTCATCCGGATTAGTAGGTGGACCTCCTGCTTGGCCTGCAAGTGTTTTTTCTCTTCCATCCCAAAATTGTCCACCAATATATTCTTTTTTCTTTTTGTCATAATGAAAAGAGGGCGAGAACATAGCATAAGCTGCACTGGGAGCTTGTCTATCTCCTATTGAAGTGCCATTATCCCCTAAAGAGGCTTGCGCTTGTACTCCATTGTCTCTGTCATCTACGAAACCAGCTTCCGGATTGTGGCATGTTGCACAAGATTGTGTTTTGTTTAAAGAAAGATTTTTATCAAAATATAAAGCTCTTCCTAAACTTAACTCTTCTTTTTTTGTATCAATTATTTTTATCTGTGCTTTATTTTCGCAGGCTAAAAATAAAAAAGCAAGTGAAATTAGGAATATTGGTCTAAGTAACATTTTTTTTTCCTTTGTTTTTAAATGGAGTTGAAAATAATTTTAAAACTGAATTATAATTTTTTGTATCGTTTAATCCAAATTTTACACTTTTAATATTTTCACTTCCTTGATGTGTATCAAATATTTTGTCCCATATAGCCAAATAGCCGCCAAAGTTTTTATTATGGTATTTTGTACTGTGGTGAAGTTGATGCATAAAAGGTGAAATAAATACATTTTCAAGACTTTTATAATAGGACAATTTTATATGGCTGTGTCTTAAATTACTTCCCAAAATGGAGAATAAAAAAACAAATATATTTACACCCAAAACTGTATAAATATCAATTCTAGCACCGAAAAAATAAATAAAAACCCCCGTTACTAAACCAATGCTTAACGCATATCTAAAACCAAATAATATATTTTCAAGAGGATGAACCCTATAAAATGTCATGGGTGTTAATACTTTTGCACTATGGTGAACCTTATGAAAACGCCATAAAAATGGAATTTTATGCAAAGTTAGGTGAAGCAGATATCGTGTAAAATCACTAAAAATAAAAATACTTATTGTGTACAAAAATAATATAAGTTCATAAGATGTTCTAAGCCTTATATATCCAAAGGTTTCAATTAAAAAAAGTGCAATAAATAATGCCACTGTTTTAGCAGATAATACCAACGGATAAATTAAAAGAATTTTAATTATATTTGAAATAAAAAAGTACGTATAATCTATTTTTGCACTTGGGTGCAGCCAAAGTTTAGAGCTTAAGTTAATTCTCTTCTCTTTTGGATGAAAATACAAATATACTATGCTAATTAACAGTGAACTGAATAAATACACATAAAAAATTCTTTTATGTGCATCTATTAAATACTCAAATCCTAAGAATAAATCCATTAATCACCATCTGCATCCAAGATTTTGGAAGTAACTCCAAGGGCACTTACTAATGTTTTATAATACGTTACATGTAAATTATCCAAAGATTTGTAAAGTATTTTTACATTCTTTTTTGTAAAGTCATCATTTTTAATATATTTTAAATTATCTTGAGCGCTTTGAATGCTCTTTCTAATTAATATAACTTCTTTTTTATAATCATTGTCATTAAGCATATCCCCAAAATCATAAGTGTCTGAATTCATTACTTCTTTGTGAGAGTCTAAAATAGCTTTAATAACAAGAAGGGAATTTTGGCTAAGAAAATATTCTGCTCTTCTATTATCACTTTTTCCTCTGTACTTTCTTGATAAACCTGCAACATCACCAACTCTCCAATCTCTTAATTTAAAAGATGAGTCAATTAAAATATTTATAATAACATCATTGCTCCATTTAAACTCTTGTAAGAATCTTTCACTGTCATTAAGATAAACATGATTAATTTGATTTAATCTTAGAAGAATATTTTCAAGTATCATTTTTGAAATATTTCTGTGTCTTTGGGTAAAAGATTCATCAAATAAAATGATTTCTAAGGCATTTACTGTTTTATAAGAATGTTTAAACATAGCTAAATCCAAGCTGTCTTTAGAAGCTACAACTCTGTCCATATGTTCTTTTAAATTTTCTTTTAAATTATGAAAAATATCAATATATCTTGGGGTGTCAATATTATCTTCATTAAGATCTGCTGCAACATAAAATGCTTCAACTTTTTTCCAAGATATTAAAAGCTTAGAAAAGTCATTTTTTAATACATCAAGTTCTTTATTTTCTTCTAAATCTTTAATAAATTTTTCTGTTTTATTTATACTGTCTTGGGTATTTTTTATTAAAACATTTTTTAATAAATCTTGCATTACATTTGTTTGCGCACTAAGATTAACAAGCGCAATAAAGAGTATTATAAATATCTTTTTCACTAGAGTTCCTTTATATACTTTAATAAGTATTGTCTGTTTTTTTCATTAAGGCTTCTAAATGCTTCTTTGCTTTTTTTTGCCTCACCATCGTGCCATAAAATGGCTTCTTCAATTGTAGAAGCTCTTCCATCGTGTAAATAATCGACGTTCTTTTTTATCGCTTTTTTATAAGAATTAATACCCCATAAAGGGGCAGTTCTCCATTCTTGCGGACCTGCTTTATATTCACTTCTTCCATCACTTAACCCTTTACCCATATCATGCAACAAAAAATCAGAAAAAGGTTTTATGATTAAATTGTTTTTTGTTTTTAGTTCACTTACATGACAGGATATACAACCAATGCTTGCAAAAAGTTTTTCACCTTGTATGTTTTTAGTCTTTACAAGAGGTACTTTTAGATGTTTTAGATAAAAAGCAACTGCATTTAATCTTAAATCGGGAACATCTAATTTATGTCTACCTTTTGGTGCATTTTTACACTTTATTTGGAACTTTGTACAATTGTCCCTTGGAAAATAAGAACTCGTTAGTCCCATATCATTAATAAAAGCAGCAGCACTTTGATGTACTACACTGGGAGCACTTGCTTTATAGGTATATTTTCCTATCATAAATTTTTTATCTTTTATTGAATAAACGATATTAGCAACTCCTGATATGCCATCATTATTTTCATCATAAATATCTTGATTTTTCAATATTTCATCATCACTTAAAAGGTTTATTAATCCAAGCCCAACAAGAGCAGGAGCTTTTCGTATAGATATAATAGTATCTTTATGTAAAGGACCATAATTTAAATCTTTTAAGGAATAGATAGGTTTTCTCAATACTACTGTTTGCCCATCTTGATAGGTAGAGTAAATATTTTCATAAGATATGTTTAGTTTCCCCTCAAAAGGAACGTCATGGGTGCCATTAATTGCTATTTGTGCCCCATAAGTAGGTTCAGGTGTAAAGCCTCTTTGTAAATAAGATAAATCTTTTTTTGAATTAGGAATTGAGAGTCTAATAACCATTGCTCTTGAAATATTCTTTTTATTATAAACAGAACCAAGGGCATTATTGGGATGACAGGAAATACAGGTATTTGCATTAAATAAAGGACCTAAACCATCTCTAGCAGTAGTTGCGCCTGGGGCTAAAATCCAAGGAACTTTAAAAAAACTTTTTCCAAGCATTGCTGTATCAATTTCAGTATTACTTAAATTGGAATAAGGGGTGGTAAATGCATTTTTAGATGGGTGAGTATAATAATTTGTATCAAATGCAAAAAGCCCTGTGACAAAGAATGTCACAAGGCTTAATATATGAGCGTTAACTCTCATTTACATTTTTGTTTCGTCTGCATCAGTAACATCTTCTACTGATAATTGGATTCCATTTGCATTTGCAACATTAATCATTTGATCACCTAATTTTCTCATTTCATTTTTTAATTTTACAATTACAATAGATTGAGGATCATTTGCTCTGATTTGTTTATCAAAATGTCTTGACGTTTCAGCAATTATGTTAATTGATTCAATTTTATCTTCAATTGAAGACATTAATGTTTCAACCTTAGCTCTTGTAGCTGCATCCAGTGCATCAATTGGAGCTTTTCCATATGAATGACCTTCATAAGTACCTGTTAAGATATTTTTGAAACCTTGATAATTTTGTGCAATATCTCTGTGTGTATTGTCAGAAAAACAAGAATGCTCATCTTCTTCTGATGGTGTTAATACAGCAACAGCAATTCTTTCATTTGCTAATTCTGATTTAATAAATACACCCATTCCTGCAAAAATTTGAGTTAAAGCAGTTTTTCTATCAATGTTTTTATTTGCATCATCACCGCTTAATTTAGAGTTTAATGCTTGTGCATAAGTACCATTATTTGCCCAAGCTGAAGAAACTACGCTTAAATCTTGAACAATTTTTTCACTTGCAGCTTTTAAGAATGCTAATCTTCTTTTTGCACCTTTATCAGTAGTAAAGTCACTTAATGGTCGTTGACCTGCTGCTAAATCACCAGAAGTAATACCATCTTTAATAAAGTTAGAATAATCTTGATCTTGTCCCCATAAAATAAACTCAACAGCATGGTATCCAGTTGCAACATTTGCATCTCCACCATTTTCATTTAATGCAGTTAAGGCTTTTACTGTGATTTTTTTAATATTTACAGCTGAAGAATCTTCACCGCCTGGATTAAAAGAACCTTTTGTATCAATAATATTTCCAGATGTTCGTACACCTGAAGCATCTGTTGTGTAATCAATCATATTTTCATCTAAAGGCCAAGCATTTAATTGTCCTTCTAAAGAACCATATGCTTCAGCAATCCAACCTTCTTCAGCATCAATTGGACCATTTGAAAGTCTAAAAATTTCTGTTTGTCCATAAGATTCTCTTGAAGCTAACCATGCTTTTTTAGCTTTTGCTAAATTTGCATCTGTAGGGTTTGTAGCAAATGCATCAATTTGAAATCTTAAAGTAACTGCATCTTTTAATGCATCTGAATAATTTTTTGTAGCAATATTAGTATAGGTACCTACTAAAGTCTTACTCGAGTCATTCATTGACATATTGTTTGTAGTACATCCAGAGAATGCCAATACAGCAGCGATACTAATTGAAGCAGCAATTAATTTTGTTTTGTTCATATTATTCCTTTGGTTATTAATAATTTTATGTAGAATTAAAACATAAAGAATCTTTATTTAAACTTAATAGTGATAATAATTATCGTTTTGATTGAAATTTGATTAGACTTACTTATATTCTTTGAATATTTTTATTTAACAACATAATAAAATCCATTGCTATTATTTTAATTTGATTATCGAATTTTTCTTCATTAACAAATTTTTTATTGCTTAGTTTATGAAGGGCTAAAATATGCTCATCAATTTTTCGTATTAAATTTTTATTTTCCAACAATAAAACGATTTTTGCTGTATTTTGTTTAATACTTCTAATATTTTCATTAATATTTGTATTATCTAAAGACAATAAATCTTCTGATATTTTCGAAAACAGTTCAAGTTTAGTTGTTCTTAACCATCTTTTTGTTTCCATTTTATTGTTTATTTTTGATATGACTAAAGTATCAATGGCTTTAGTTACAATGGCTCCAATAAGAGCACTTCTTGCAACTGTTCCAAATAATGCTAGGCTTAACATTTTTTTCCTTTATCTTTTTGTAAATATATATTCAAGCTTATTTACATTTATTATAAAGAAGTATAGCATCTAATTTGTATTATTAATATTAAAACGATAATTATTATCATCATTAATATTTGGTTAAGCATAAAATGAGTAGAATTGTATATCTTATTAAATATATTGATAGTATATTTTCAATATTTGCATAAAAAAGGACGAGCCCCGTGAAAAAATATGACATTTCTTTTGATACATTTTTAAAAAATTTTAAAGAGCATGTATCTAAACTAGGTTTTAAAAACTCTATACAAAAAGATTATATTCTTAAAAATTTATATTACAGTGAAGATCATTTAACTGCTGAGGATATTGTTACTTATGTAAAAAGAGAATACAATATTGATGTGGGAATAGCAACTGTTTATAGAACAATGAAGTTTTTCGAAGAAATGAGTATCGTAAATTCTTTGGATATTGGTGATGGAACTAAACGTTATGAATTAAATCTTTCTTTACATCATGATCATATGATATGTACAGCTTGTCACAAAATTATTGAGTTTGCAGATGAAATTATTGAATCGCAACAAATTATAGTTGCAAAAGAAAATAACTTTGATTTAAAAAACCATGTTATGACAATATATGGTTTATGCGAAAACTGCCAGTAAAATATGTTTAGGCTAAAAAAAGGCAATTCTTTTAAGAATTGCCTTTTTTTATGCTTTAAAATTAGAGATATTTCACTCTAATTTAAAATGATAATTAATATCAATTTAATATAATTAAGTTATACTTCTGTAAAAAAAGTGAGTGCCAATGTCAATAAGTAAAAAAACTATTCTTTTTTTACTAACTATTGTCATATTAATTATAAGCCTTGTAGGTATGATATTAGTTAATAGAATAGACAAGATAGAAGTATTAGAAGATAAATTCATAGAAAAAAATATTAAGAAGTTCCAAAATGTTCTTGATTCAACCTCCCTTCATATTAAAAGTATTGCTTATGAATATTCTTTAAATGATGTTTTAGCAAAAGCCGTAAAAAACAATGATGTTAATGAAATTGAAGCGTATATGCTTAACAGAGATGATTTAATGCAAAACTTAAAACTAAGTTATTTTGTTTTATATGATAAAAATAAAAAACAAATATATGGAAACAGTTTTGATATTAATTCCAATGAATATTTATCTATTCCCGAAGAGTTAAATACTTTTATGAAACACGATTTATCTTCTTATATTAAAAAAAGTAATGATGTTTTTTTTATGACCTTAAATTACGAAAAAACAATTTTTGTTCTTGAGAAATTATTGTATAAAAATGAACATATTGGATATGTTTTTATAGCAAGAACCCTAGACGCTACTTTGTTAAATGAAATTGGGGAATTATTACAAGAATATATTTCCTTAATTTCTTTTTACGATGATAAAAATATTAAAGAATTGAGTTTCTTTGGTAAAAAAATATACTATGATATTCAAAAGATAAGTAAAGACCAAGTTTTTTCATATATAAAACTATACGATGATCTTGAAAAAAAGAGTTTTTACATCCGCATGAAAAGTAACAGACAAATTTTTGATTTTTTATTGAATAATATTGAAATTACTTTAATGGTATTTCTAATCATGATTGTTATTGTTTTGCTTATTTTTTATGTGTTTATGCAAAAGTTATTTACTTCCCGAATCGAATACATAACCACTATGGTAAAAAAAGCCTCAAAGAATGAAAGTCCCAGTTTGGAATTGAAAGTTGATTATGATGATGAAATTTCGTATTTATCACGAAAAATGAATCAAATGTTTAAACATATTAATTATCAACAAAGTTTAAAATTACAAAAAGAAAAAGATTTTTTGCAATCTGTTCTTGACAGTCAAAAAAATATTATTCTTATTACAGATGGTAATAAAATTCAAAGTACCAATCAAAAGTTTAATGATATTTTTCACTCAGAAGACTCTTTTATGACAAATATTGCTTTATTAGATGAAACATCCAGCGCAAACTTAATACGTGTTGCACAGAAGTATGGAACCTTAGAAGTTCCTGCCCAGCTTAAATGTATCGATGAAGACAATAAATATTTTACTTTTGATATTACACGTTTGGATATTAAGAATTATCTTATATGTATGAACGATGTTTCAGCAGTAAATAAAAAAATAATGACATTAGAAAATAAAGCTTCTATTGATGAACTTACTAATGCTTACAACAAAAATACGATTACAACATATATTAAACGCTGGCTTGAAAAACGAGACTTTTGTTTTCTTATTTTAGATATTGATCATTTTAAAAAAGTCAATGATACTTACGGTCATCCAGCAGGTGATTTTATTCTAAAAAATATGATATCTCTTATTTCGAAAGAATTGTCAAAAGAAGACCTTTTAGGACGTTTTGGAGGAGAAGAATTTTTGATTTTAATTAATGATTATTCCAGTAATAATATTATTAGTATAGCAAACAGAATAAGAACAATAGTTGATACACATGACTTTGTTTACGAAGAAATAAATATCGATATTAGTATATCTATTGGTTGTACTTTTTGTGAAAAAGGGGAAACGTATTCTGCTGTGTATAAACGATGCGATGCTGCTTTATATGAAGCAAAAAATACGGGAAGAAATAAAGTGATATACAAAGAAGTCATTATTGATAATGATTCTAAGTAGATATTAAGCACCACTTAAGATGAATACGGGAAATATTGAAGAATAAGAAGGATATAGATTGATTAAAACAGAAGACATTATAAAGATTGCTGGTTATTTTAGCGTAATTGCTCACACCCCTGGACGATTAAGAGTAAGAGTTTCTTCAAAAATTAAAAATGAAAGTTCTTCTATAACGATTAAAGACATAGAAAATATACCTGAAAAAATCAATGGTATCACCAGTATCAAAGTTAAAAAAATAATTGGTTCAGTAACTATTATCTATGATCCTGTTATTTTCCCTTCGTCTTTATGGGAAGATTTAATTAAGGGTGAGAATCTTGAAGAAATTACTTCAATGATGAATGCATTAGCAAAGGAGGTTATTTAGTTGAAAACAAATACTTTTGAAAAAGAGAGTTCCTTTACACAAGATTTGGAAACAAATGAAAACTTAGAAGATCTAGTGTTGAATAATGAAAATGTTGAAAAACTTGATTTTTCATATTTAGAGCAAAAACGTGTAGATTTGAACTTGAGTGAAACCGCACTTTCACAAGTTCTAAGAATTGCTGTTTATGATGAAATGCAAGCGTATGAAACCTATAGTGCAATACTTGAAAATTTAGGTGATATTGAGCCATTTTCAAGTATTAAACAAGCAGAAGCTGTTCATTATTCTGTTTTAATTTCTTTGCTTGAAAAATATGAAATTGATGTACCTCTTAATGACTGGACAAATAAACTTACTGTACCTAACACGTATATAGAATGTTGTGAAGTAGGAGTTGCTACAGAAATAGTAAATATTAAAATGTACGATGATTTACTAAAATATATCCAAGAAGAAGATGTAAAAGATGTTTTATATCGTTTACAAGCTGCTTCTTATAATAATCATCTTCCTTTGTTTAGGAATTGTGTAAAAGAGTACTACAACAAAGATGCAGGTTCTGCTTTGTTTAATCCTGAAGAAATGATGAATAAAGCAAGTGAGTATCAAAACTTATTAGAAGATATTGCAACAGGAAATATTGATCAAGATAAAATAACACAGTTATTAGGGAAAATGAATGTTTCAATGGTTTCAGGCGCTGCTCTAGGTGCAGCATCAAGTGCTTTTTTAAGTACTTATTTAAATAAAAATGAGGAGTAAGTTATGGCATTACCATTTATATTAGGATTGGCGTTAGGCGCAGGAGCAGTGGTTGCTTTTACTAAAAGCGATAAACTACAAGAACAAGCATGTAAGGTTGTTGATAAATCAAAAGCATTGGCCTGTTCATCATTAGAAAAAAGTAAAGAACTTGTAAATGAAGTTAAAAATAAAATCATGACAAGCAAAGAAGAGCTTACATCTGAAAATGAAACAAGTGATAATACTTTTTTAGAAGAACCTAAAAAACGTGTACGAAAAGTTAAAGCTAAGGAAGAAAGTTAATGAAAGAACTGTTAATTAATACGGGTGATGAAAGAAATGTTTTAGGTCATATTGTTAGTGGTGCCGTAGCATCCGCACTTATTTCTGGAACCATTAATTATAAAAAAGTTATGGAAAAAAAAGTTAAACCTACCTTTGCTTTAAAAGATACTATTAAAAAAACATCTCAAGGGGCAATTGCTACAGGTGCTGCAATTGCTACTTCTAATTACCTTGGTCAAAAAGGCGGTTTAATGAAAGCGTTAAGTGCTATTTCTATTGGAATGGCTGGTATTTATGCGCTTGAGATTTTAGATGAAAAATTCAATGCACAAGATGAGGCAAAATAATGCAAAAATATGATAATAATATAGAAAACTCTAGAACAACAAAAAATACACAAATTAATCCTTATATTAATCAAAATAATGTAGCGCAAAATAATAATACTTCAGACGTACAAAATCCTCTTAGCGGTTTTTCTCAAGGTGATTTTTTAAAAGGAGCACTTATTGGTGCTGCCGTGACTTTTCTTTTAACCAATAAAGGTGCACAAGAAAAAATGATGAATGCAGCAGCAAAAGGTAGTGAACTTTTTCAAGCTGGAATGGAAGAGCTAAAAGAAAGATATGAAGATGCACGGGCTCAAATGGACGAATCAGGCGAGTAAAATAAAATGAGCAATACTTTTAAAAAAGTCCACCAAACAGCATCACGAGTTAGATACCGTTTTAATTTGTTAAAAGAAGAATTTATTGATGACAATATTTTATCTTCTTATTTATCAAAAATTAAAGGGGTTAATAAAGTACGCGTAAATAAAAAAGCCTCTTCTATCATTTTTAATATAGAAGATATTGAAGTGTGTTACGAAATTGAAACTATTCTAGATAAATTATCTCTTGATGATTTATTAAACGATGGTTCTTATAATTCACTTAGTTTGGCGTATGTAAAAGAAGATGCTCCTACACTAAATGGTGTTATTCGTGCATCTTCGGCTTTAATTTCAGAGCGTTTTATTTCAAATGATTTTTTGAAAGCTTCTTTAACTATAGGGGCAGCTGCTCCTATGTTAATAGATGGAACTAAAGAATTATTTAGCGAAGGTTTAACTTCTAAGGTTCTAGAAAGTGCTGCCGTTGCAGTATCTGTATTTAGAAAAGATTATTTGGCTGCAAATTCAACCAATGCAATGTTAGAGCTTGGCGAATATATAGAAGAAACCACAGTACATAAAAGTGATGATTTATTAAAAGAGTTATCAAAACCAAATGTAAAAGAAGCCTGGTTACAAACGCAAGAAAATGGAAAAATTGTAGAAAATCTAATTCCTACAGAAGATATCAAAATTGGTGATATCATTGTTGTTGGAGCTGGAAGTACTATTCCCATTGATGGACATGTTGTTTCAGGCGAAGCATCTGTTAATCAAGTATCTATGACAGGAGAAGCAGAACCTATTTCTAAAAGTAGAGGGGATAGAGTAATCTCTGGTACTGTTATTGAAGATGGCCGTTTAAAAATATGGGCAGAATGTGTTGGTAATGATACCGCAACACAAAGAATTAAACACTATATAGAAAACTCTTTAAACGAACAAAGTTCAGTACAGTTAAAAGCAACAAAACTTGCAAATAAATTGGTACCAGTAACCTTGGGTTTAGCTGGTCTCTCTTATGTAATTTCCAGTGATTTTGAACGTGTAGCTTCTGTTTTACAAGCAGATTATTCTTGTGCTTTAAAACTAGCAACACCGGTGGCATTTAAATCAACTATTTCAAAAGCGGGGAATGATGGAATAATGATTAAAGGCGCAAAAGCAGTTGAAGCATTAGGTATTGCAGATACATTTATTTTTGATAAAACGGGAACATTAACCTCAGGGGAACTAGAAGTTATGTCTATTGATTCTTATGACAAAGCCTGGAGCGAAGATGATATTTTAAATTTAACAGCCAGTACAGAAGAACATTATTTTCATCCTGTTGCAGAAGCGGTTGTAAAAGCTGCAAAACAAAAAGGTTTTGTACATATGCATCATGAAGAAGTCGAATTTATTGTGGCCCATGGTGTTAAAACAGAAGTAAATGGAAAAACAGTGATTATAGGCTCAAGACATTTTTTAGAAGATGATGAAAAGATTCCTTTTTCTAAGCATAAAAAAGCCATAGAAAAGTCTTTAGAAGATGGACGAACCTTGCTGTATATTTCTTACGATGGGAAATTATTAGGAACTATTGGTTTAGCAGATCACTTAAGACACAATACAAAAGAAGCACTTGCTCGTTTAAGAACGCTTGGTGTTAAAAATATTATTATGCTTACAGGGGATACTAAAGAAAAAGCTGAATTAATTTCTGGTGAATTAGGAATTGATAAAGTATATGCTGGTCTCTTACCTACAGATAAAGCAAGAATAGTAAAAGAATTAATGAAAGAAGGGCATCAGGTCGCATTTATTGGTGATGGTATTAATGATGCACCTGCTTTAATTTCTGCTCATGTAGGTATATCTATGAGTAAGGGCGCTGATATCGCAAAAGCTACTGCTGATGTTTCTTTATTAAAAGATGATATTGAAGCAGTAGTTGAAGCAAAAGAATTTGCAAATAAAACAATGAAGTTAATTAACAACAATTTTAATACAACCGTGGCTGTAAATTCAGTTATTTTAGCGGGGGCTACTTTGGGATTTTTTACGCCCATTGTTACAGCTGTTTTACATAATGGAACAACCATTGCCTTATTATTAAATTCAATTAAAGGTGTTAAGTTAAATAAAGACAAGTAGTTTAATTTAAAAGGCATTCTCCTATTTAAGTTTTCTTAGATAGAATTCTGATTATTATTATCAAAAGGAAGTTTATGCCATTTATTTTACACCTAGCTACTATTTTAACTTTTGCTTTAAGCATTAAAACACTTGAAGGAAGTGCAAAAGTTATGATTAAAAGAAGTAAAAGGAGACGTAAAGATGGGACTTGATTTAGAAATTCAAAGAGAAGCTGCAAAAATTGCAATGAGCGCAACCTTAGGTGCTACTGTGGTAACATCAATGTTTATGAAAAATAAACTGGCAAAAAAAACACATATTATAGCAGGAGCTGCTTTTTGTGGTTTTGCATTGTGGCATCATATGTTATATCAGAAAAAAAATAAAGTAAGTAATAAAACTAAAGAGAAAATCAAAGCATAAAATTAACTTTCTTTTTTTCTCATCTTTGGTTATACTAATACAGACATATCAATAATAAAGGCTTTAAATGTCAAAACATGACGAAGTAATAGAACAACTAAAAATAATTGTTAAACAAAAAGGTTTAAAATACACTGAACAACGTGAGATTGTTCTTAGAGTACTTATGAGTGTTGAAGAACATTTAACAGCGGAAGATGTTTATAACCATATTAAATCTGCATATAAAGAGTCTAATATTGGAATTGCAACTGTTTACAGAGCACTTTCTTTTTTAGAAGATGTAAAATTAATTACTTCTATCGCTTTTGGTACTGAGGGTAAAAAATATGAAGCAAACCTAAAAGCACATCATGATCATTTAATTTGTACAGCCTGTGGTAAAATTATTGAATTTTTAGACGAAGAAATAGAAAAACGACAAGATAATATTGCAAAAGTAAATAATTTCAAAATTACTTCTCATTCTATGCAGTTATATGGAATGTGCCAAGAGTGTCAAGCCAAAGACTAAAAACTTAAGAAGCTAAAGGCTTCTTAAATTTATTATAAAATTCGCTCTTTAATCGTATCAATCCACGCATCAATTCTTTCTTCACTTAAATCATCTTGATTGTCTTCATCCAAAACCAAACCTACAAACTCATTTTCTATTTGTGCTGTTGATTCTTCATGCTCAAAACCGTCAACTGATGTAAAACCAATGATATTGGCCCCTGTATCTTTTAATGCCTCATACATAGTTCCTAGACCATCTACGAAGGTATCTGCATACGAGTCTTGATCTCCTAAACCAAACAAAGCAATTGTTTTATTAGAAAAATTTATATCACAAAAATCTCCCCATGAATCTTCCCAATCATCTTGTAAATCTCCATCTCCCCAAGTAGATACTCCAAAAATTATTTTTTCATAATTATTAATTTTCTCTATGCCTTCATCGCAGATATTATAGGTATCTATATCTCCTAGTTTTGTTGAAAGTCTTTTTGCTATGTCTTCTGTATTTCCTACGCTTGAAGCGTAAAATATTGCTGTAGCCATTGTTTATCCTTGTATATTTCGTATAATTGATCTAAGAGAATAAGGTACTACTTTTATTTCGTAATTTTTATCTTCTAGTTCATCTACTTTTATTTGTATATGTCTGTTAAAATTTTCAAGTTTTGGATACACCAAATACACTTGTTTAAATTCACTTTGTTTAATTGAATTAATAGCAGTATTGATATCATCTTCAATTTTTAAATTCTTAGGGTCAATTTTTTTCCATGAGGTATAAATTTTTAAAGGAACAGCGTCTTCTTTAAAAATACAAATTGAATCCCCATTATCAAGAACTTTATTATTTTTATGCATTTTTCTTATTTTATTTAATACATATTCATGGAAAAGCAGATTTTTATCAAAAAAGAGTTGTAATTTGTTGTTTATAAAACATGTTGCAATAACTTTTGCCATAGGCAACAGTTTAGAACTTGCATATATTTGTTTTTTCATCTCTTTATTTACGTAGTTATTTATAATTAGGGTTGAATGCAAACAGAAAATAAAAGACTCTTTTTTTACAAAAGGTTTGATATAAGAAATAGCTTTTAAAGAATTTATTTTGTATTTGAAAATTTCTTCAAAAGTATATTTACATAATGTTTTCTGCTCATATTTGGAAAAAATATAATATTCTTTAATTAAACTAGAACTTAAGGACAAAAATAATTGTCTTAGTTTTTCTTTATTATTAAAGTGATCAAAAAAATAAGGCAAAGATTCTTGTTCTTGAAAAAATCCAATAAGGTTATTTTGCATTTTTATAACTTTCACAATCCGCATAACAAGACGCACAATCTTTAAGATCCATTACTCTTACATATTCTTCATATACACATGAAATAGAACGTTTTGCACAGATAAAAGGTATTTTGTATTTTTTTGCTTGTGTTTTATACTTAAGCATTGTATTGTGATTTAAAAAAGAAGTTAACATTACAATACAATCTGTATCAATAGGAATTTTCTTTTTTGGAGCAGAAGATTTTTTTCTTGCATCCCAATGATTGATATTTTTAGCACCTAAATCTTCTAACATCGACTGAATGTGTGAAATTTTATCTCCACCTATAATTAATATACTCATTTTATCTCCATTATTAACAGGTGCAACCCGTAGGTTTTACCAAATTTTGTTTATTTTCAATAGCCACGTCAATCATATTTGATATCCTTAATGATAATCGTTATTAGATGGTAGTGTAAGTTTTCTTAAAGTATTATTAATAGTGAGAACTGTTATCATATTTATTGAAGTATGTAAAAAATTGTTTAAAAATAGAAGTTATATGAGTTTTAAAAGGAGTGTTTGAGATTGCAGCTTAGTTAAATTAACTAAGCGCTACGAATATTTTGTTTTATCTTTTTGCAGTTTTGTACAAATTAACATACCAGTCATCACTTGTATCTTCTGAGGTTAATTGAAATAATGAAATTTCAATTGTATCATTATGATATTCAACGGATTCAATTTTTTCAAGAGGAATCTCTAAAGCCATTTCACAGTATTCAAGCAATACTTCTTCATAAATGAACTCTTCTTGATGGTACCCTTGTTCAAAGTTTGTAATTAAAAAATATGTTTCCATTGTCTCTCCAAATTGTATTGCGGAATTATTATCAAATAAAGCTTAAGAAAGTTTTAAATTGATAGTAAATAGTGGGAAAATTACAGAAATCACTGTTTTTCATAGTAAATAACTTACTTCTTCTTTCTTGAAGGCAAATATTTGAAGAAAAAGTAAATAATACCTGTCATAAGTATGGCGAATAATAATGCTTCAAAACTAAATGTAACTTCTTTTGTTCTATCTGTTTGTATCTCTTTTGATGCAAATAAAAGCATAATTGAAACAAACATAAAAGTGGCAGTCATTATTGCAATAATATGTGCGAATAACATGTGAAATTTTGTTATATAAAAATCCTTAACCATTTTCCATGTAAAAAAACTGCTTAATAAAGTAACTACAAGAACAATCGCTCTATCATCCAATCTGAATCCTTTTGTGAGGCAAAGCGCTCATAATAAATTTTGCTTATTGTATTTTGTTATTACTTAAAGCTTAGTTATTTTTTTAATTATTCTTTAATCTTGAAGTGAGAGTATAACTATTTACCATTTATGCATAAAATAGAACGCTTAGTCCTGAAAATATATAGTATTAGGAAATAAAGTTTTTATTTCCTCTCTTGTAAAGAGAATTAAATTTAGCCACAGTGGCCAATTTAAGTGGAAGAAGAGGATAAGTATACAAAAACGACCAATATTGTTACAAATATTTATTATTCCATTACAAGCAAGCTGGAGCGTTTTTATGATTACCTTTTCTAATCTACATATAAATCCCTAATTTTAAAAAATATTTCTTTATTTTTTAAAAATAAATCCACTAAAATAGGGTCAAAGTGTTTTCCTTTTCCTTCTTCAAATAAAGCAAATATTTTATCATCACTCCATGCTTTTTTATACACCCTATCACTACCTAAAGCATCAAATACATCTGCAATTGCAGTTATTCTTGCGTAAATGTGTATTTTTTCTTTTTCCAAACCTTGAGGATATCCACTTCCATCCCATTTTTCATGATGTTCATGAGCAACAATAGCAGCAGCTTGCAGCACTTTTCTTTTTGAACCTTTTAGTATATTAAAACCAATTTGCGCATGTGTTTTCATTATTTCAAATTCCTCTACTGAAAGTTTTCCTGGTTTTTTCAATATACTATCAGGAATTCCTACTTTCCCAATATCATGCATGGGGGAGGCGGATAATAATATTTCTGCTTCTTTTTTCTCTAAGCCATATAATAAAGCCAAGTTTTTTGAATACTCAGCCACTCTTTTTACGTGGTTTCCTGTTTCTTCACTTCTGCTTTCTCCTACTTCCCCCATTTTATAAATGATTTCTTTTTGTGTATCTTCAATTTCATTGTGCAAATTAAAAAGTTCTGTTATATCATGTCTAATACCCATATATTTTATGACTTCTTTTTTTTCATTTTTGATAGCTACATAAGTAACATTTGTCCAAAATTCTTTATTGTCTTTAGTATAGTTTTTAACAGTACCTTTCCACGTTCCTCCTGCTTTCAAAGCTTTGAATACTTCTTTGAATATTTCTTGATTTTCGTTTGCACCTTTTATCATATTAAAATTATTTCCAATAAGTTCTTCTTTTTTATATCCTGTAAGTTGACAGTAGGCCTCATTTATGTAAACAAACTCGTAGTCTAAATTAAATACTGAGATAATATTTGCTTCATCAAGTGCATTTCTATATTCTTTGGCTATATTCATAGTATCACTGTGATTTCTTGATTCATCATGAAGTAAAATTTTAAAATACTCTTTCATATCTTCATGTTCTGTAATATCTGTCCTAATACTAATATATTCTATTATTTCATCGTTCTCATTAAGAATGGGCTTAATTATAGTTTTTACCCAATAAGCTGAACCGTCTTTCGCTAAGTTTTTAATATTACCTCTCCAGGTTTTTTTGTCTTTTTTTATTGTTTTCCACATCTCTTTAAAAACATCTTTTTTTGTATCTGGGTGTTTAATAATATTTTGGTTTTTGCCAATAAGTTCTTCTTTACTATAACCTGCAAACTTACAGAACTCATCATTAACGTAAGTGATTGTACCATCTGGAGTAGTTTTAGATACGATAGTACATTCATCAATAGCATCTTTATATTGATTTCTTAATTTACTTAAGGGTCCTAGAATACTTTTTATAACTATAACTAAAGAAAGAACAATAAAAAAAGTGATAATAAAAAAGAATAAATAAGTAATATCTTTAATTTTATGTATCTCCTCATGCACTACAATAATAAGGGTATCTCTTATGTGTTCACTTTGTTTATGTATTTTTTCTATATAGTTTTTTATTTCTTTTAACAAAGCAAAATTATCATTTAATCCAATTACTTTTTGGTAAATAACAAGTTTTGAGAAGTGATTTTTATAGGAAAGGAGTGCATTTTTGTATTCTATATGTTTAAAATGTGGACTGTTTAACAAAGCTGCTATTTTAATATTAAACTCTTTTGCATAAAACATATTTTTTCTTAACATAAAGTCTTTTTCATCTTTTCTTAAAGCATATACCGATGAAAGTAAAATGTTATCTTTTACACTCATTGCATGTGTTAATAAAATATCAACAGAAAGTCTTAGTTCCTTATGTAAAGCATCTTCTTCACTTAATCCTATTATTTTTTGCATTCTGACAATATCGTAAAAGGTTTTTTGATAATTGTTAATTAATGTTTTATATACAGTAATATCAGCAGAAACAATTTCATGTTTATCTAAGGATTCTTTTAGTTTTTTTAATTTTATTCTTAAGGTGTTTGCTTCTTTAGAAAATAATAAAGAGTACTTTAATTCTTTTTTTTGCATAAAGTCTTTTTGAACAGTGATAAGAGAATAAACGTTTGAATTGATTCTTTCAATATTCTCTAATACTTTATGCAATACGCTTGTTTTATTTACAGAAGAAATGATTAGAAAAAACAACCAAAGAAATCCAATAACTACAATTAAAGTACTTAAGATCAATTTAATTTTTAGTGAAAAATAATGATTTAAACTTGATATTTTCATAGTAGAATCTCTTTTCTAAGAACCCAAATATATTATCCTAAGCAGGTAATATAGCTCTTTCAATGCATTTTATTGTTTATCTTATTAAGTAAGTATAGAACTAAGTATCTTTAATTATAATTAAATATACACTAAGTGTTAAGCTACATAAGTAGGAGTTTATTCCTTAGTCTTTTGCTATAATAATTAAACAGGAGTTAGCGTGCATGAAATGAATATTCAATGTCCTTATTGTTTACAAGCAATAAGTGTTTTATTAGACTTAGGTGTTTACAATTATACAACGGTTATAGATGACTGTGAAGTATGCTGTCGTCCTATTGAGTTGTCTTATAATGTGCAAGAAGGCGAAGTAACTACTTTTTCTTATTCTTCTATGGAAGGAAATGAGTACTAGTTTTCTTATTGTTTTTTTTTAAGTATAGAAAATACTGCCTTTAATATTTTAATATTTAACATTATTAGGTGTTAAATGAAAAAATATAAAGGCACATATTTAAAGTAATAGTTCTTCTTTACAATACTTATTTTAAGAAAAGTTTTTTAAAAAAAGCAGAAGCATTTTGTGGGTTCCAAGATACAATCACACAAGGAAGGTCTAAACTTCCATACGAGCTTATTTCTTTTATAATATTAATATCTCCAAATTTGCTAAACAATTTAAAATGTTCTTTTTTTATTGCAAATACATATAATTCAATATTATTGTCAATAAAAATATTATAAGTAGCACGCATTAAATATTTAAATTCCAAATTTAAACCCTTATTCGTATGATTGATTACATTTCTTGATATTTCTGCTAGTTTATTATGACTCTGTCTTTGAGTATTAAAAGAGTAGATTGAATCTGAGGGCAAAGTATTGTATTGATCAAATATAATACGACAAGTAGCAGTTAGTTCCTTGTTTTTTCTATAAGTAATAATGGCTGAGTTTTTATCGTGTGTATCAAAATTAAGATATTCAATAAGGTCTTTAAATTCATTGTCATAAGAAAGAGAAGAGAAAACAGTACTTCTTAGCGTAAATACTTCTATTAATTCTTCTGCATTTGCAATAAGTCCTAAGTTTTTATTTGTATCTTGCCAACTTAGTTTTTTGTTAAAAGAAATACTTTCTTCAATGACTTCTTCTAAAAACAATCTGTTTTTAAATAACATTAATGCTTGGTATTGTTCTTCATTAAAAGCTTCACTCATATAGGGAAGCGATCGTTGAATACTTTGTTGTACTAACTCATTTAAGTTTGTTAAACTTTTATTTTTATTTACATAAATCATTTTAATCCTTTGTATTATGTAGGATTAGTTTAATGAATATGTGTCACAGTTAGCGTCACAAAATTTAATTATTTATTTAGTTATTTATTGTAAAATTGCTTATTAGTACAGTTATGATAGGAATTATTAGTGAGTTTTATTTATTATTTATTTGTTTAAAAAGGGGAGATGTAAAAAGAAGAACTATTTTTTTTGTATGTTTATTTTACATCCAAGGGAGGGAATAGTTTCTATTAATCGGTGTTCTAGTTTTGTTCTCATTCTATAAATAAGTGTTCTTAATGTACTTTGAGAAATACTTTCTGCTGGCCATAATTGGTGTTCAATATCTTGAAAACTTAAAATACTCCCACGTGCATGAATAAGAAGTTGCAGTAGGTTATTTTCTTTAATACTTAAACGAACAGGTAGATTTGTTAAATACAATTGTTCTTGTTTTGTATTGTAATAATAATTAAAACCTAAATCAATGGTATTTTTATCTGGAATAATTTCTTTACTAATATTCATTTTATGAATAGCTAAAATTAGGCTTGATTTTAATTCAGCCCTCGTAAAAGGTTTAAGAATATAACCTAAAGGATTCGTTTTAACTGCTCTTTGTAAGGTATCATCATCCGAAAATGCGGTTAAATAAACGACTGAAATATCCATCATTTTTTGCAACTTTTTAGCAATAGCGATGCCATCTTTTGAATTTTGTAAATTGATATCAAGGAGGGCAATATCAGGACAATTGTTTTTAACACTTTGTATTGCTTGTTCGTAAGACGTTACCATGTCAGTTACTTCATAATTTAGTTTACGTAACGCACTTCTTATATCTAAAGCAACGATACTCTCATCTTCAACAATCAGTATTTTTATTCTAGGCATTTTCATTCCAGGTGATTTCAACATATACTCCATTTTTTGAATTTATATTTATTGTTCCTTTTAGTTGTGATACGGCAAGTGTATTAACTAAAACAATACCCAAAGAGGTCCATGAAATATTTTTGTCATATCCAATACCATCATCGCTTACTTCAAGTTTGTATTGTTCTTTGCTTTTTGATAAAGAAATATTAATATTGCCTTCTTTATTAATAAAAGCATATTTAAAAGAATTTGAAATAAGTTCATTTAGAATCAAACCACAATAAATAGCTTGTTGCATTTTTAGTTTGCATTGAATATTGTAATGAATACTTATATTATTAGCATAAGAATCTTTTAATTCATTGATTAAAATGTCAAAGTATTCATAGGCATTAATATGCGAAATATTATCTTGGGTATATAAAAGTTCATGTAAGTGGCTCATTGCAGAAATTCTATTTTGTATAGTAAGAAAAAGATCTTTTGTATTTTCATCGTGTATTTCGTCACTTTGAAGGCGTATTAAAGATACAATGGTTTGCATATTATTTTTAACACGATGATTTAACTCTTTTAATAATAATCCTTTTTCATTCAAAGCAATTTTTAAATCCTTTGTTTTTTCATTCACTTTGATTTCTAAACGGTATTTTTCATTTTCTTGTTGTGTAATAAGCTTATTTTTTGCTTCTTCTTTGTCTTTTTGCAAATAATTAATTCTGTCAGCTAAAGCAATAGCGAATATAATTACTTCACCCAAGAGCATAGATTCAATCATATAAGGAAAATATTCATAAAAATCAAATATTCCAGCACTTGAGATAAACATTAAAACAATTGCAAGCGTTATTAAAAACCATCCAAATAAGATAAAATAAGCAGCACGTACTTTTTTAATTACAGCATAAATAGTAATAAAAACCAAGTACAATAATAAGAGTAAGTTGAGTACATTTCTGTATTTATCATAGGAGTCACTTAAAACAAAAACCAATACAGACAAAGGAATAAGTATTAAAAAGGTATTTAATATAAAATTTATGCGCCTGTATTTTTTAATATTAAGGGATTTTTTTGTAAATAATGCCAGGGCGAAAATAGGAAAAGAAACAATAGCAGAAGCTAAGTTTACTACAACAGGAAGAGCGGATGGATCTAAAAGATAGATGTTTGCCATACCCACATACATTAAATGATGTATAACTATTCCAAGCACGTACAAAACATAATAAAAATAAGAAATATCTTTTGTAAAAAAATAAAGAAATAAATTGTAAATAGCTAGAATTAACATAGCCCCAAAGAATAAGGCTAAAATTACTTGATGCTGTATTTCTTGTGCGTAAAAATCATCTTCTTCCCAGAGTTTTAATTTTACAATTAAGGACGTAATATGGGAGCTTACTTTCAAATAATATGTTTTCTGCTCATAAGCATTCAACTGAATCTTAAAGGTTGGATTTATGGTTCTTCTTGCGCTGTTTATATTTAATAAACCATCCGTTTCGTGCCTATTTTCTGCAAAAAAATCAATATTACTTGTTAATGAATTCTGATATTCTAAAATTTTTTCAATGCTTTTATTGGAAGTATTTTTAAGACTAAATTTAAGCCATACATTAAAATTAGGAGAATAACCATAACTTAATACACTTTTTTCATTCTTTATAAATAAGAGTTTCTTGTTTTTTATTTCTTCTATATTTTTTGATTTACTCTTGTCAATATAAATAAAAGAAGAAGAAAGCAAATTGTAAGATGAGGTGTTTTCATCAATTAATACAGCGTTTGCGTGAATAAAGTTTGAAAGAAACACCAGCAAAAGTAAAAGACTTTTTTTCATTATTTAATGCCTGTTTTTCCTAATTGTACTTAAAATAAAGTCAATAAAAGCTAATAGTTTCATTAAATTTCATTAAAATCTTTAGAATTAATAAATTTGAAAATTTTGCTTTTCTGTGACGCAAACTGTGACGCAGATATGATATTGTATATAAACGATACAGATTAATAAGAAGTGAAATGACAAATAAAATTATAAATAAAACATACATTAAAACCCATACGAAGCTGATTAGAGATTATTTCTCTCACCTTACTTTCCCTATTTATTATTTAGAATTAAGTGAAGTAAAACAAAGTGAAAAAGAATGCTCTTCTTTTTTTTATTCTTTACATATTGAATATGAAGACAAAAGTATAGAACATAAAGAACTAGATATAGTGGATAATACAGATTCCTATTTAACCTTGGCCGCTATTTTATGCAAAGATATTCCCAATAACGTTAGTATATTAAGCAGTAATATTAAGATGCAAAAAAAGATTATAAAAGATTTGGCTATTAAATACGAATCTTTAAGCCCTAACTTAATTTCTATTTATGAAAACAGCGAAGATTTACATTGTGCATTTAAGGATACTAAGGCGTTGTTTTAAAATGAATTTCAAAAACAGCTTCTTGTTTTTGATTATAGGCTTTTATACTTCCCTTATGTTCTTTAATGATTTTTTGAGCAATATTTAAGCCTAAACCAATGCCTGAATAGTCTTTTGTACTCACAAAAGGTTCAAATATTTCATTAATAATATCCTTGTTAATACCCGTACCTGCATTGTCTCTAAACGTAAGAATGATGTTTTTTTTATTTTGATAAATAAAAATATTTAAAACTCTTTGTTTTAGCTCTTTTTTACTTTTAAAAAACTCATCGTATGCATTACTTAATATAATAAGAAATACCTGCTCAATTTTATCTTTGTTAAAATCAAAAAATATTTTTTCATCATCTTTTCTTGAATCCAAAGAAAAAGCTTTATTATTAATAAATATATTCATGTGATTTTTACTGTGGTGAAAAAATAAACTTAAAGATTGAATTAGAACAGCATATAAGTTATAGTTTTTTCTTTCATTGGGACTTTTTTTAAGTAATTCATTGCTATTTCTTACTATGTTTTCCATACGTGTGATACTTGATTTAATGGCGTTTATATGATGTTTGTTTTGTTTATTAACAGCACTTTTTTCCTCAAGTTCCAGTTCTAATAGTTCAAGGTTATTTTTCATAATGGTTAAAGGCGTATTTATTTCATGGCTCATACCAGCAAACATTTTTCCAATGGATTCTAATTTAATACGTCTTATTTGTTTTTTTCTTAGGCTGTTTATTTTAGAGATATTTTTAAGTATAACAATGGTTAAATCTTTGCTTTTAATGGCTTTTATTTTAAATTCAAATGTTTTGTTTTCTTGTTCAAGAATTAAATTATAGTTCTTATTTTTTGCAAGCAATAAATCGAACCAGCTTTTAATTGCATACGCATTGAGATATTGTCCATTTGTTTTAAGAGGAAAGTGTTTTTTTATATCTTTTTTATTTTTAAATAAAAGTTTAAAATTGAAGTGTTTGTTAAAACTGTTATTGCTTAATAAAAGCTCATTATTCTCATTAAATAAAAGAACCAAATCATTGCTGTTATCTAATAATAAATCAATAAATGTTTCTTGGTACATTAGTGTATTTCTAGGCAATCTAAAACTTTGTTTTCTACATCTCTTAAAGAAACAAAAGGTTTTGTTAAATAATCATCTGCGCCTATTTCTTTGGATAAAATAGCCTTATCTAAGGTTGAATAAGCAGTCATCATAATTACTTTTGTTTGTGGTACTTCTTTTTTAACCCTTTGCAAAAAATCTATTCCATTAAGCTCTGGCATCATAATATCCAATACAATAAGTTTGTACTTAGCTCTTAGTACCTCTTTAAGTGCTTCTTGGGGATTCGTGAATGTATCTATTTTAAAACGTTTACTTCTTGATAAGTACTGTTTTACCGAATCAAGTATTAGTTCTTCATCATCAATTATCGCAATTCTTTTCATGTTTATCCTTTTTTACAATTAATTATTTTACTTGTGTCTAATGCTTCAAAAATTAAATTACTGGCTTCTTGAATGTCATTGTTTAATGCTAGAAGTTGTTCATTGCTTGCACTGTTTTTATTTAATTCTAGGTAATTATTTATTTTTTCATGCACTGAAATATTATTCTTTATTAGTATTTCCCAATGTTCACCCTTCGCATAATTTTCTTTCTTTAAAACAGAAACATCAATCCACTTTCCAAGACTTGTTTCATTGCTTTTTAGTATGTTAAAGGTTTCTTTGTTAATAAGATTTAAAAAAGATTCTTCTTTAAACTTAATATGATCAAGTTTTAAGCGGTTTAACTTATTTGAAAAATCCATATCGCAAACTTGTAAATGAGCTTTTTTATTATAGGTACTCGAACTTGCTACTTGAATTAATTTATGTGATAACTTTTGTACTTCTTTTGACATAGAAGAAATAGAAGTAGCATCAGAAGCATTTTTTTGTGTATTTTTATCCAAATTTGAAATTGCATTGTTAATATCTTGCATAGAATTATCTTGTTTTTTTGAGGCTTTTGTTACTAAATCAATAATATCTTTGGTTTGTGTGATTTTATCTTTTAAGTCATCGTATCCCTCAATCATAGACTTTGAAATTTCTTTTCCTTCTTTTGATGTTATTGTTGCTGAGGATACAAGTGTTTTAATATCTTTAGCAGCTTGAGCAGAAGAGTTTGCAAGGTTTCTTACTTCTTGGGCAACTACGGCAAAACCTTTTCCTGCTTCGCCTGCTGTTGCTGCTTCAACGGCTGCATTTAAAGATAAAATATTGGTTTTAAAAGAAATGCTATCAATAATGCTTAAAGCCGCATTTATACTAGAGATTTTTTCTTCTATTTCTTGCATTGAAACAGAGGTTTTAAAAGCAAGTTCTTTTCCTTCTTGGGAAGTATGAATTAAACTGTCCGCTAATTTGCTCATGTGTATAATATTCTTAGAATTTTCATTATTCTCTAAGGTTATTTCTTCAATAGTAGCTGCCGTTTCTTCCAAAGATGCTGCTTGTTGTGTTGCGCTTAAGGATAAAGAATTCGCAGAAGAAGACAGGGTATTAATATTATTTGAAAGATCTTGTCCTGTAATCATAATAGTTGCTAATAACTCAGAAACATTTGAACCAATGGTATTACTAGCACTTACAATAGAAGAAATAGTTCCCCCTACATTATTTACTTTCATTTCATGTTGAAAGTTTGTATTCCCGTATTCAACCAATGCAGTTGTAATTGCAGAAAACTTGTCATTAAAATCATAAATCATTTCATTAACTGCATTTTTTAAATCATTGGTACTCCTGTTTTTACTGCTTGCACTTATGGTGTAAAAAAAGAAACCAGCTTTTGCCATTTGAATGGATTTTTCCACTTCTTCAACAATTTTTTGATCTTCTATAACCACAGAACGTAAAGATTTCATATAGGTATTAAAATTGTTTGCTAAATCATTTAGTTCATCTTTTGTATTTATTTTAATTTCTTGATCTGCACTTGAGTAAGCCATTAAGGTATTAACCCCAGCTGACAAGCGCAAAATATTTGATATGATTTTTCTTGTAATTACAAATAAGATAATCAAAAATACGATATAAAAAAAAGTCGATATTGATGCTGTATTTTGCAAGGTTTCTAGTGAAGACTCATTTTCAACTAATTGCTTGTTTACATTTTTCTTTAGTTGTAGAGATAAAAGGTCTAATTCTTTAAAATAGTCTTTTACTAATTCACTAGCTGTTTTTCTTGCTACATCTTGCTCTTTAGTGTATTTAACGTAGTTAACACCATGAGTAGATAAATCATCCCCAATTTGGGACAAAGCTTCAATATGTATTATTTGTTGTTGCACTATTTTTAGATATTCTGCTTTGTCTTTATTTTTTCTTAATGCTCTGTTTAATTTTCGCATTATTTTCTTTTTTAATTTTTTTGCAGAAGCTAAGTTTGAATTGTCTCCACTTGCAACAACTGCAATATATATACTTTGCATCGATGCCAATTCCATTTGTAGTTGTGTAACATGAGAACGTATTATTATTCCATATAAAGATACTATTGTATCTTTAGCATTATCAACAGCCAGTGTAAACTCAAGCAACATTTCATTGTTTAATTCTTTTTCTTTTTCTTTTTTTATACCCAGTTCTGCATTTTTAAATAAAGATAAAAACATGCCCTCAAAAGTTTTTTCCATCTTTAAAAGTGAAAGTTTAACTTCTTTATTTAAGTTAAACTTTTCAAGTTCTTTTATTTGTATCCAAAAATTTTCTTTTAATACAAGAAGTTTTTTTAAATCCTCTTCATCTTTGCTAAGTGCAACGTCTAAACTTTTTTCTTGCAAAGATTTGATAATAAATTTTAGGTTTTGAAATTGTTTGAAAATACTACTTTCATTTTGTACGGAATGATTTAATACAGAAATATTATTAATTGCATAAAAAATACTTCCCGCATTAATGCTTATGATAATCACAAAGGTTAGTATTAAATAACGTATCTTATTCTTAATGCTCATTGTTTTTCCTTTGCATTTTAATATTGAGTGAATGTTAATAAAAATTAGTTACTACTTGGTTACGAAGGAAAATAACACTATACTTTTGTTTTAATTTTAATACAAAGATATACAATGATAAATGATAAAAAAATAGCAGTTTTTTTTGATTGCGAGAATATAAGCTCTAAATATCTGGATGAAATATTTTTTGAATTAGCAAAATCTGGGGAAGTGATGATACGTCAGGCCTATAAAGATTGGAGTTCTAATCAAAGTAAGTCTTGGAGCGAAAAAATCCCTATGTTTGCTATTAAACCAATACATTCTAATTCCAATGTTTCATCAAAAAATGTTTCAGATTTTCAAATTGTAATTGATGTTATGAATACTATGCATTATTCAAATATTAATACTATTGTATTGGTTTCAAGTGACAGTGATTTTACCTCTTTAGCCATAGAAATTAAATCGAAAGGTTTTGAAGTTATTGGTTTTGGGGAGAAAAAAACACCGGATTCTCTAATCAATGCTTACAGTACTTTTTTTGAACTACCTATTAAAAAAGTAGATGCTTTAAAAGATGAAGATGAAGATGAAACAGATATTATAAGTATTTTAAAAGATGCTATTATCTCTACAAGAGGGGATGAAGATTTTGCTTATTTATCTCAAATAGGAACATTTTTGAAAAATAAAAATGCTTCTTTGCATCCTACTAATTATGGGGCAAGTACTTGGAGTAAAATCTTAAGACGCCATAAAGATATTTTTTATGTATCGCATAAAGATCACAGAGGAAAAATTATTATAGTAAGTTTAGTAGAGTAAAATAAAAGAGTTTATCTCTTTTATTTTTTAGTCTTCTTTATTGCTTAAATATTCATGTGCCATGTAAGAAGATCTAGCATACGGCGTTGAGTGAACAAATTCAAAACCCATATCTAAAGCAGTTCTTTTATATAAAGCAAATTGTTCTGGATGTACAAATTCTTTTACTTTTTCAAACTCTCCTGAGGGAGCTAAGTATTGACCAATACTTAAGAATTTACAGCCAACCTCGATTAAATCTTTAAAAACCTGCTCCATTTCTTCAGGTGTTTCTCCAAGGCCTACCATTAAAGCACTTTTTGTTTTGACTTTATCTCCACCTAAACGCTTCAAATCTTTTAAAACTTGTAAAGAGCGTTTGTAAGAAGCATTTTTTCTAATTCTATAAAGTCTTGGAATGGTTTCAATATTATGTCCAATAATAACAGCGCCTGAATCTACTACTTTTTGAATAGATTCAATTTTACCTTTAAAATCTGGAATTAATAATTCAACTTGAGTTCCTGGTGATTTTTCCAAAATATCTTTTGTTACTTTATAGAATTGAGAAGCACCGCCATCCCCTAAGTCATCTCTTGCAGGAGATGTAATTACAACAAATTTAAGCCCTAAGCGTAAAACAGAAACAGTTACTTGATTAATTTCTTTTGGATTAACTTCTTCTGGTTTACCTGTTAATACATTACAGTAAGAACATCTTCTTGTACAAATATTCCCAAGAATTAAAAAAGTCGCATTTTTCTTTGAAAAACATTCGCTTATATTAGGACATTTTGCTTCTTGGCAAATAGTATGAATTCCTACTTCTTCTAATAATTGATCCATTTCTTTTTGTGCAGAAAAATTAATCTTTTTTCTAAGCCATTCTGGTTTTCTATATTTGGGTTTACTTTCTTTCATAGTCATGTTTGTCCTTTAACAAAGAACGTAAGTTCTCTTCTTCTGTTTTATTTAATGTAGATATTTTAAGATTTGTATTAAATGTTTTTTCAAAGGCATTTACAAGCCTAAGTTTAGCGTCTTCGTATGTCAAATGAATGTCAAATTCATTTAAACAATGTCCGATCTCATTTTTTCTGTTTTTTGAATCCTCATCTTCTAGGGCTTTAATTGGAATCGAGCCATGTTGAAAGATAAGTTTTTTGGTTCTTCTTTGTGCATTACCACCAATCTTAATTCCGTTTACTAATATATCGTAGGCTTCAAAACCAACTTGACAAAAGCTACTTTTAGAAAGTTGTGTATTTTTATCATCTTTTGCATATATTGCATCTAATCCAAGTTCTTTATAAAACTCAAGTAAAAAAGTGCATATTTTTTCATAAGACTCTTTTACGTTTAAATTTTTCATAAAAGATACGGGGATAATAAGACAGTAGGATAAATCATGTCCATGAAAAAGTACTCCACCCCCAGTAATACGCTTTGCATAATTGTTTTTGTATTGTTCTAAATAAGCATAATCTTGTATTTTTTGGGAAACTCCTATAGTAAAAGATTTCTCCCAAGAATACAGCCTTAAAATTGGCAAATCGTTTTCTTTAAAACTTTTTACTAAAGCTTCATCTTTTGCCATATTATATGCTGCAGATTCTGTATCGTCTAACAATAATCTATAGTGTTTGTTTTTATCTAACATATAACTCTTTTTCTTTTCTTGATTCATTTATAAGTATATAAAATCTTTCAGATATATTTAAAATGATATAGAGTACTATTATATTGTTTTGTAACAAAGTAATATTTATAGTACAAATTACTGCAAAATTATATCAATTAATGAAATTTACTTTTATTATTACAAAATATTAATTAAATTTTGTAATTTTAATTTAAGTTAAAGAATCAAAATAATTTTTTATTTTATTTATTTCTCTTTTTTTAGAATAATTTTGAAAAAAAGCGCATTAATCTGCCTAAACTTAATCTTATATAAAAAATAATAAGTAAAATCAAAAATATATTTTTGTATTTTTTTTAAAAAAGCCGAATAAATTGTAAATCTTATCTCAAATGTTTACTTTGGTGTATGCAGAAATACGTAAGTTTATTAGAGTATAATATTAAAAATTTTAACTAAGAATAAATTAAGTATTAAATTTTGTTAACAAATTATTATAAGGAATATATATGTCAGGTATAAATTTAAGTGATATTGACCCAATAGAAACTAAAGAGTGGATAGATGCCCTTGAAACTGTATTAGAAGAAGAAGGTAAAGAGAGAGCCCATTATTTATTAGAACAATTAATAGATAAAGCAAGAAGAAATGGTGCCTATTTGCCTTACACAGCAACAACAGCTTATATTAATACAATTCCAACAAGCCAAGAGCCAAAAATGCCAGGAGATCAATTATTAGAGCGAAATATTCGTTCAATTATTAGATGGAATGCACAAGCTATGGTTTTAAGAGCATCTAAGAAAAACTTGGATTTAGGTGGACATATTGCCTCTTTTCAATCTTCAGCTACTTTATATGATGTAGGATTCAATCACTTCTTTAAAGCACCTAATGATAAAGATGGAGGAGATTTAGTTTATTTTCAAGGACATATCTCTCCGGGTATTTATGCACGGTCTTTTGTTGAAGGAAGAATTACGGAAGAACAAATGGATAACTTTAGACAAGAAGTAGATGGAAAAGGTTTATCTTCTTATCCTCATCCAAAACTTATGCCTAATTACTGGCAGTTTCCTACTGTATCTATGGGATTAGGACCTATCCAAGCTATTTATCAAGCACGATTTTTAAAATACTTAACAGACAGAGGTATTAAAGATTGTAGTGGTCAAACGGTTTATTGTTTCATGGGAGATGGTGAATGTGATGAGCCTGAATCGCTGGGTGCAATTGGATTAGCTGGACGTGAAGGTTTAGACAACTTAGTATTTATTGTAAATTGTAACTTACAAAGACTTGATGGACCAGTACGTGGAAATGGAAAAATCATTCAAGAACTTGAAGGTGAATTTAGAGGTGCTGGTTGGGAAGTTACTAAGGTTATTTGGGGAAGACAATGGGATCCATTGTTAGCTCGTGATAAAACAGGTAAATTAGTTGAACTTATGGAAGAAACGGTTGATGGAGAATATCAAAACTTTAAACAAAAAGGTGGGGCTTATACAAGAGAACACTTCTTTGGGAAACATCAAGAAACAAAAGAACTTGTTGAAAACATGGGTGATGATGAAATTCTTAGATTAAATCGTGGAGGACATGATCCGGTTAAAGTATATGCTGCTTATAAAAAAGCGCAAGATACAGTAGGGCGTCCAACTGTTATTTTAGCTAAAACCATTAAAGGGTACGGAATGGGTGAAGCTGCTGAGGGTAAAAATATTGCTCACAGTGTTAAAAAAGTAAACCTTGAAGTATTAAAACAATTTAGAGACAGATTTAATATCCCAATTCCGGATGATAAATTAGAAGAAGCTCCGTATTATTTACCAGCAGAAGATTCTCCTGAGATGATATATATGAAAGAACGTAGAGCGTCTTTAGGTGGATATATTCCACAAAGAAGATCAAAATTTTCTGGTGAAATGGATGTACCTGCTTTAAGTTTATTTGATGCAGTATTAAAAGGATCAGGGGATAGAGAAGTATCTACTACTATGGTTCTTGTAAGGATTCTTAACTCACTTGTAAAAGATAAAAAAATTGGTAAAAACATTGTTCCTATTGTTCCTGATGAAGCAAGAACTTTTGGTATGGAAGGTATGTTTAGACAAATTGGTATTTATGCTCATGAAGGTCAAAAATATATTCCACAAGACAGAGATCAAGTGGCTTATTATAGAGAAGATAAAAAAGGTCAAGTATTAGAAGAAGGTATTAATGAGCTTGGAGCTATGGGTTCTTGGGTAAGTGCTGCTACTTCTTATTCTGTTAATGATTGTCCAATGATTCCTTTTTACGTATATTATTCAATGTTCGGATTTCAGCGAACAGGTGACATGATGTGGGCCGCTGGAGATTTACAAGCAAGAGGTTTTTTAATTGGAGCTACTGCTGGACGAACTACATTAAATGGGGAAGGTCTTCAACATCAAGATGGACATTCTCATATTTTAAACAATACTATTCCAAATTGTGTAACATACGATGCTTCATATGGATATGAGCTTGCGGTTATTATTCAAAATGGAATCGAGCGAATGTATGGAAAAACACAAGAAAATATTTTCTATTATTTAACTACTTTAAATGAAAACTACAAACAACCAGCAATGAGAGATGGTATTAAAGAAGGTATTATCAAAGGTATTTATAAATTTGAAACTATTAAAGCTAAAAATAATTATAAAGTTCAATTATTAGGGTGTGGTACTATTTTAGAGCAAGTACGAAAAGCAGCTGTTATTTTAGCAAATGATTTTGATATAGCATCAGATGTTTATTCTGTTACTTCTTTTAATGAGCTTACTAGAAATGGTCAAGAAATTGAGAGATACAATATGCTTCATCCAAATGAAAAAAATAAAACAGCTTATATTACTGATGTTTTAGGGCACGATGATGATAATATTGTTATTTCTACTACAGATCATATGAAAGCATATTCTGAGCAAGTTAGAGCTTATGTAAGTGGTTCTTTTAAAGCTTTAGGAACAGATGGTTTTGGACGATCTGATTCCAGAGCTAATTTAAGAGCACACTTTGAAGTAGATCCTAACTTTATTGTATTTACTACTCTAAGCCAACTAGTTCAAGCTTCAAAACTTGATAAAAAAGTATTAGTAAAAGCGATGAAAAGCTTAAATATTGACTCTGAAAAAATAAATCCATTTAAAGCATAAGGTAAATAATATGAATGAATTAGAAGAAATTTTATTGCCAGATGTTGGTGGTGAAGAAGTAGAAATTATTGAAATCACAGTTAGTAATGGAGATTCTTTAGAAGAAGAAGATGCTATTATTACCGTTGAAACTGAAAAAGCATCTATGGATATTCCTGCTCCTTTTTCTGGAACGTTAGTTGAACTCAAAGTAAAAGTTGGGGATAAAATTAAAGATGGCAACGTAATTTGTACTATGAAAAGAGAAGGGAAAGCAGATCTTGAAGTATCTGCTCCTGCGCCTAAAGTTGAAGTAGAAGAAATAAAAGTAATAGAAACTCCTGTTGAAGTTGTAGAAGAAACACCAGCAGAAGATTCTATTGAAACAGTTATTTCTGATGTTTTTGTTCCTGATATTGGAGAAGATGGGGAAGTAGATGTTATTGAAGTTCTAGTTTCTGTAGGTGATAGTATTTCAGAAGAAGATGGTTTATTTACACTCGAAACAGATAAAGCAACAATGGACGTACCTGCTCCTTTTTCTGGAACAGTAAAAGAACTTTTAGTAAAAGAAGGTGCGAAAGTTAAAACAGGAACGTTGGTTGCTAGAATTGAAAAAACAATTGTTATTAAAGCAGCTACTACGCCTAAAAAAACGGAAGCTGCAAAAGAAGTAAGTGTTGTTAAAGCAACTGCACCAGCTGTAAGTGTTGCCGCATCATCTGCTATTAATGAAAACTCGAACAGAAAAGCACATGCTTCTCCCTCTGTACGAAGAGTTGCACGTGAGTTTGGTGTTGATTTATCACAAGTTAAAGCAAGTGGTCCTAAAAACAGAATTATGACTATTGATATTAGAGCTTACGTAAAAGAAAGTTTAGCAAATATAGCAAATGGAAGTTCTGTTTCCTCATCAAAGGGTTCTGGTTTTGGATTTAATTTACCCGCACTGAAAACAGTAGATTTCACTAAATTTGGTGAAATAGAAATCAAAGAATTGACAAAAATTCAGAAAATTTCTGGACCTTCTTTACACAGAAATTATGTAGGTATGCCTCATGTAACACAATTTGATGAAGCAGATATTACAGAATTAGAAAACTTCAGAAAAGAACAAAATGCAATAGCTGCTAAAAAGAAATTAGATTATAAAATCTCTCCTTTAGTATTTGTTTTAAAAGCAGTTGCAAAAGCCTTAGAATTACATCCTATTTTTAACTCATCATTAAGTGAAGATGGTGCCAGTGTTATTCTTAAAAAATACATTAATATAGCCGTTGCTGTTGATACTCCAAATGGTTTAGTAGTTCCTGTTATTAAAGATGTTAATACAAAAACAATTTCACAATTATCAAAAGAATTAGTAGAAATTTCAGTAAAAGCAAGAGATGGAAAATTAAAGATCCAAGATATGCAAGGTGCTTGTTTTACAATTTCTTCTTTAGGTGGAATTGGTGGAACTGCATTTACTCCTATTATAAATGCTCCCGAGGTTGCAATTTTAGGTGTATCTAAATCTAAAATATCTCCTGTATGGAATGGAAGCGAATTTGAGCCTAAATTAATGTTGCCATTGTCTTTATCGTATGACCACAGAGTTATTGATGGAGCAGAAGGTGCTAGATTTTCAACAACAGTTTCTAATATCTTAAGTGATATTCGTTTAATAGTATTATAAAAACAATTATTGCAAATGCAGTAGTAGAAGGTAAAAAATGAGTAATGAAATTAAAACTCAAGTCTTAGTAATTGGTTCAGGTCCTGGTGGATATTCAGCTGCTTTTAGAGCGGCTGATTTAGGTTTGGATGTTGTTTTGGTTGAGAAATATAAAGCGCTTGGTGGCGTATGTTTAAATGTAGGATGTATTCCTTCAAAAGCATTGTTACATGTTGCTAAAGTTATGGAAGAAGCAGAACATATTGGTGCTCATGGTGTTAGTTTTGCAAAACCGGAAATTGATATTAAAAAAATAGCTGCTTATAAAGATGGTATTGTTAATAAACTTAGTTCTGGTGTAGAAGCTATGGCTAAGATGAGAAAAGTAAAAGTAATCAAGGGTTATGCTGATTTCACATCTGCTAATTCTGTACTAGTAAAAGGTGATGATGAAACAATTATTACTTTTGAAAATGCAATTATAGCAGCAGGTTCAAGACCCATACAGCTTCCTTTTATTCCTCATGAAGATCCTCGAATTTGGGATTCTACATCTGCACTAAATTTAGACACACCTCCTTCTAAACTTTTGGTTATGGGTGGAGGAATTATTGGTTTAGAAATGGGTACAGTTTATCAAAAACTGGGTTCTTCAATTGATGTAGTAGAAATGTTAGATCAATTAGTGCCTGCTGCTGATAAAGATGTAGTTAAAGCCTATACCAAAGCCAATAAAAACAGATTTAACATTATGTTAAAAACAAAAGTGGCTAAAGTAGAAGCACAAAAAGATGGTATTCATGTAACACTTGAAAGTGCAAGTGGTTCAGAAGTTATTGTTTATGACGCTGTTTTAGTTGCCATTGGAAGATCTCCTAATGGAAAACTTCTTTCTGCCCAAAAAGCGGGAGTTGAAGTAAATAAATGGGGTTTCATTGATGTTGATAAACAAATGAAAACCAATGTGCCACATATCTATGCTATTGGGGATATTGTTGGTCAACCCATGCTTGCTCATAAAGCAGTACATGAAGCACATGTGGCAGCTGAAGTAATAGCTGGTAAAAAACACTATTTTGAACCAGTTTCTATTCCTTCTATTGCTTATACTTTTCCAGAAATGGCATGGGTAGGACTAACTGAAAAAGAAGCAAAAGAAAAAGGTATTGATTATGAAGTATCTACATTTCCTTGGAGTGCATCTGGACGTGCATTAGCTGCTGATGTAAGTGATGGTTTTACTAAATTAATTTTTAATAAAGAAGATCATACTTTAATAGGTGGTGCATTAGTTGGTGATAATGCAGGAGAGTTATTGGGAGAAATCTCATTAGCACTTGAAATGAATTGTGATGCAGAAGATATTGCTCTTACTATTCATGCTCATCCAACGCTTCATGAATCAGTTGGTTTAGCTGCTGAGATTTATGAAGGAAGTATTACCGATCTTCCAAATGCAAAAGCAAAAAAGAAATAATTCTTTTATCCTAAGGTTTTTCCTTAGGAGCTTAGCATTTTAGGATTTTAATCTTTTTTCTAACTCTTCTCTAAAATTAATAGATAACTCAACACATGCTAAAACTTTTTTAATATTCTCTTGATTGTTTTTGGCATCAAAAAAACATTTATTTATAAACTCAATTGTAATACTTTCATGTACTCTTTTAATTAATTGCAAAGTAGAGTCTTTTTTTATTGTTCCTTCTTTTAATACACGTAAATAAAAACCAGTTTTTAAATTTTTAACAGTTAATGCTGTTAAGTTTTTAATGCCTGTAACATTTGATATATGAGAACAGGGTTGTCTTGGTTGCGTAACTTCAACAATAGCATCTTCAAAAGAGAACTGATCCCCTAAACAAATGTCACTGTCATCATAAGTTAAAATAGTGATATTCTCACCAAAAGAACAGTCTTTTAAATCCAAGTCGTGCTCTTTTTTAAAGTATTCATACGTTGCATAGGGATACACACATAAAGCTCTATTTACTCCACCATGATGTTTCGTATCACTTTGTACATCATTTATAAAACCAGTTTTGCTAAGATATTCATCTTGTGTGATGGCTTTTTTCTTATAAGCACTTTTAAATTCTTTTTTAGGAGTTTTGATTGTTTCTACTTGTCCTAAATATATATTATAAACAGCAATATTTTCCACTTCTATCCTTCGTTTTATTTCATTAATCCTTGAGTCATTATTTTATAATGAACTTCAAATACTTTTTCTATATTGTCTTTAATATCAATATGTCCATCTATATAAAGAATAGTTAAACCATGAATCATGGCATGTACTGTTTGCGTTATTAATAAAGCATCTTCATCTTTTTTAAAGATATCTTTTTCTTGGGCTTCTGCAATTAAACTAACCAAAGAATGATAACCTTTTGCTTGTTCTTCATCATTTATATCACAATTGTCTTCTCGTAAGTCCCTATATTTTTCACCAAATAACATTCTAAATAAATTGGGATTATTTATACCAAAGGTCAAATATTCTTTTCCCATTAAATATAATCGCTCTACAACATCCTTATCTTTTAGTTCAAAAATAGGAGTTATGCGTGAATCAAAACTTTCAAAACCATAGATCATAACATTGTCCATTAAATCACTCTTAGAGGAAAAATGTCTGTAAATCGCAGATCTTGAGGTTCCTAGTTTATTTCCAAGGGCCTGTAAAGTTACAGCATCAACACCCTCTTCATGAATAATTTTTAATGCTTCTTGTAAGAGTTCTTCTTTCAAGTTCCCATGATGGTATGTTTTACTTTTACATTTATCTATTAATTTTGTGATTATACATTTAGCCATGCCCGTATTATAGCATAATTATGAACTTAATCAAAAAATGTGAACATTGTTTACATTTTATGTTGACATTGTTTACATCTTATGTTAACATTGCACACATTAAAAGTAATCACTGTTTACATTAAAGGAAAATAATGAAAAAATTAATAATATCAGGACTCTTTTTGGCTGCAAATATTTTTGCAATGACAGATTTTGAATTGGCACAAAAGAATGATGCAGTAATGAGTGGTTTTGAAGATTCAAGCTCAATTATGACTATGACGCTTCTTAATGCAAAAGGTCAAACACGTATTAGACAAATGAAATCAATTTCTTTAGAAAAAGACGGAGGGGACAAATCCTTAATAGAGTTTTTAAGTCCAGCTGATGTAAAAGGTACAAAATTCTTAAACTATGAACATGCTAAAAAAGATGATGATCAGTGGTTGTATTTACCTGCACTTAAAAGAGTAAAAAGAATTTCATCTAAAAATAAATCAGGTTCTTTTATGGGAAGTGAATTTTCTTATGAAGACTTGAGCTCTTTTAATATTGACAAATACGATTTTAAAAAAGAAGAAGCAGAAAAAGTAATATTAAATGGTAAAGAAGTATATAAAGTACAGAGAATTCCTAATTACAAATACTCAGGATATACCAAACAAGTATCCTATATTGATGTAAATACTTTTTTAAATTATCAAGTAGATTATTATGATAGAAAAAAATCCCTTTTAAAAAGTGCCTATTTTTCTGAATATAAAAAAATAAATGGTGTATACAGAGTAGGAAAAATCCACGTTAAAAACTTTCAAAATAATAAAGAAAGTATTTTAGTTTGGCAAGATGAAACAATAAAAAATGGCCTTCAAAATAAAGATTTTCATAAACGTGTTTTAAAAAAGTAAGAGAATGAAAACAATAAAAAACATACTTATAATTATTGCAAATCCTTTAGAAGAGAGTTTTTCGTTTGCAATGGCAAATGCTTATAAAAAGAAGTCTTTAGAGCAAGGGGACAAGGTCGAAGTTCTTGATTTGTACCGTGATAAAAATCAACAAGATTTTTATCTAAGGGAAGAATTTCAAACAAAAGAGATGGATTATTATCAAGCTAAGATTTCAAAAGCAGATGAGTTAGTATTTGTATTTCCTTATTGGTGGGGATCAATGCCTGCTATTTTAAAGAATTTTATTGATTGGAATTTTTCTTCTGGTTTTGCATTTAAATATGTCAATTCAAGACCTATTGGTTTATTAAAAAATAAAAAAGTTAAAATATTAGCAACATCAGGAGCGCCTTATTTGTATTATTTTTTGACAGGTGCAAATAGGCGTTTAAAAAATATGTTTAAACAACAAATAATTAATTTAACAGGTATGAAACTTGAAGTTTTTAAACTTTATGGTTCCATGGATACAAAAAATAGAAATACACAAAAAATACTAGTAAATATTGAACAAGGAAATTTATGAAAAAAGTAATTTTATTTTTATTTCTTGGAACCTATTTATTCGCAGAACTGTCTTATGAAGGGTATTTAGGTGCAGATATGCAAGCCTATAATAAAAGCAGTAATAAACACAGCTCTAATTTTACTTTAGAGCAAAAATTAAAACTTAGCTATGAGCGTAATAATTTTATTTCCGTTTTAGAACTTTATGCGCAAGAAGACAGCAGCGATTATAATTCTAAAACAAACAATGATCGTTCTTATCTTCGTATAAATGAGTTATATACTTCCTATGAATTTGAAGACTCTAAAATACTCTTTGGAAAAAGTATTTTGTTTTGGGGTGCATTGGAAGTAAAAAATATTGTTGATGGTTTTAATATTCAAGATAAAAGAACAGATCCCAGTAAAACAGACAAAATAGGGGCCTACAATATTCAGTATTCACACTATTTTGAGGAAAGCGAACTCTCACTTATTGTTAAATTATATGAACAGAAATCAAAAATGGCAAATGCCTCTTATACCTATAGTATCTTAGGTGAGAATGAACGTTTAAAAAACAAATTAGAAAGTGAAAAATCTTTGTACCGACCAAGTGTTTATGTAACATACACAGGTAGTTTAAGTGATGATATCGCTTTAGATTATGCTTTTATAGTACAAAATGGATATGACTCACAACGCTATTTAAGAAAAATTGCAAATGAATACAGTGAACATGCTTATTTAGTTAATAAGTTTTCAACCTATAATACTTTAGTACTTGGATCTGCTTTAATAAAATTAGAATTCTTGTATACAGATGTTCTTGATGATAAAAATGTAGCTGATTATTACCACAGTGCTTTTGGTTTAGAGTATACGCTGGAGCAGTTTGAAGCTGGCAGTGAACTTGCAATATTAGGTGAGTATTATTATTATAAAAGTAAAGATGAACGAATTTCCAGTGATTTAAGTAGGGGAGAGATATTTCAGAATGATTTGTTCTTAGGACTTAGATACAGCCTTAATGATTATGGTGACTCTACCGCTGTAGGTGGGGTTATTATTGATACCGATTATAAAGAAGAGAATTATTACGTAGAATTTGAAACAAGGCTATATGATGCGTTTAAAGTTAAATTAGACCTATCCTATACTGAGCCTTCAAAAACACACAATACAATATATGCACAACAAGGTCGTTCTAAAAAAATTGGCCTAAACATTGCATATTATTATTAAAAAAGGAAAAGAATGCAAAAGTTTATAAATTTAGTTATAAAATTTAGATGGTTAATTGTAATACTTATACCTACCATTGCTTTAATTATGGCAATGCAACTTAAAGACTTGGCTTTTGAAGGTTCTTATAGAATCTGGTTTGCAAAAGACTCCAAAATATTAAAAGATTATGATAATTTTAGATCTGTGTTTGGAAATGATCAAGCAATTACAGTAACATTTAAAAATGAAGATGGGGTCTTTAATAAAGAAAGTTTAGGGGTAGTTTCTAGAATCACACAAAAATTCTGGCAAACGGAATACATTGCTAGAGTAGATTCTATTACAAATTATCAATATGTACATACAAGTACAGAAGATCCCGATGATGTAATTGTAGAAGATTTTATTGATGAAATAGATTCTTTAAGTAAACAAGATTTAGAAAATAAAAAGAATATTATTTTAAAAGAAGATGCAATAGTAGGGCGTTTAATTAGTAAAGATGCTAAAACTACAACAATAGTAGCAAGACTGGCTCCTAATGCAGGGGAGGGACCTGAGGTATCATTAAGATTAAAAGCCCTAACCGAAGCTATTTTAGAGCCAGAAATTAAAAAATATGGTATTGATTTTCAATTAAATGGAGGACCTATTGTAAATTCTTCTTTTATTGAAATTGCACAAGCTGATGGTGCTTTATTTACGCCTTTGGTTCTTGTTTTAACAATGATTTTATTATTGATTATTTTTAAAAAATTCTCAACAATGTTTATTAGCATATCTATTGTTATTTTTACTTTTTTAATTGTATTATCGGTTCAAGTAATGCTTGGATATAAACTAAATAACTTTACAGTAAATATGCCTGTATTTATTACTGCTATTGGAATAGCAGATGCTATGCATATTTTTTGGATTTATACGGTGGCTAGAAAACAAGGACAGAATAATGATGAAGCCATTCATTATACAATGCAAAAAAACTTTTTGCCTATTTTGTTTACCTCATTAACAACAGCTGTAGGTTTTGCATCTTTGGCTATTTCAAATGTAATTCCTATTAAAACACTGGGAATTGCAACCGCAAATGCTGCATTATTAGCTTTTGTTTTAACTATGTTATTTATTCCCGCAATTTTAGCAATCATTAAACCCAAAATAAAAAAAGTAGATGAAGCTCAAAATAAAAGTACTAGATTTGCAAAGTGGTATGGTAAGTATATTGTAACAAATGATAAAAAAATATTCCTTGCAACCTTACTTTTATTCCTTGGTTTGGGTTATGGTATTTCAAAAGTTCAAGTAGATTCAAATACTGTACGTTATTTTAAAGAAGATGTTCCTTGGAGAAAAGCCGTTAATTTTATTCAAGATAATATTTCTGGTCCTATGACTTATGAAATTATTGTTGATACAAAAATTAAAGATGGAATTAAAGATCCTAAGTTTTTGAAAACGACCGAGCGTTTTTATGAAGACTTTTATGCAGCTTTTCCAGCTGAGGTTAGACATATTACTTCTTTATTACAAGTAGTTAAAAAGTTTAATGAGGTTATGAATAATTCTAAAAGCGTACCTGATAATCAAGGTTTGATTGCACAATATTTATTATTGTATTCTTTATCTCTTCCTCAAGGAATGGAAATCAATGACCAAATGGATATTGAAGAGAGACAATTACGAATTACAGCTGCTATTAATGTAGTAGATACAACTAAAGATTTAGAAATGATAGCTTGGGCACAAGATTGGTGGAAAGATACACCCTATAGCGCAGAAGTTAATGGACAAACGGTAATGTTTGCACATATGCAACATGATGTTACGGCTACGCTTATTTCTTCTATTTCAATTGCTATTGTAGCAGTTACTTTAATGATGTTGCTTATTTTTAGACGCATTAGATATATCGTTTTATTTGTTTTACCCAATGTTCTCCCTATTATTTTAGTAATTGGTATGATGGGATGGTTAAGTATTTATATAGATATAGGTGTTGCTATTGCAGGCGCCATTATTATAGGTGTTGCTGTTGATGATAGTATTCACTTTTTTGTAAAATACTTTGAAGCAAGAAAACAAGGCAAAAACATGCAAGACAGTCTTACTTATGTAATGCAATATGCAGGAAATGCTATTATTTTTACAACACTTATTTTAAGTATATCTTTTTCAGTGTTTGTCTTTTCTGATTTTTTACCTAATTATATGTTTGGAGTTGTAACTGCATCTGCTTTAATCATTGCAGTAGTAGCTGATTTATTAATGCTTCCTGCTATTTTATCTATGTTAGATAAATGCAAAACAAAGTGTAAAAATAAAGAAATAAATACACCATAAAAAGAAAAAAGCCTAGGCTTTTTTCTTTTTCAAAAAAGACGATATTCGCTGCAAAATCAGTTATACTAAAACAACTTATTTTATCTATCACAAGTTTATTCCATAAATTTATAACTGCTAAAAATATTCCAAAGAACAAACTCATATTTACATAATTTAGGTATTTTAAAAGGAGACTTTATGTTACAAGAAACAAAATCATTTGAGCCTAAGGTCTGGTATATTATTATACAAACCTTTTTTAATCGTTTTACTATGTTTATGGTTTGGCCCTTTTTAGCCCTATTACTGCATAATGAATTTACTTTAAATGAACTAGAAATAGGATTCTTTTTATCTGCTTCTTTATTTATTGGTATTATTGTGGGGTTTTTTGCAGGCAATTTATCAGATCGAATTGGCAGAGAAAAAGTCATACTGGCGGGTCTTGTTATTTCAGTTTTTGCTATGATTCTAATGGCTTTTTCTAATACTCTTGAGGGTTTTTTTATAGGAACGTCTCTTCAATCTATTGGACGTGCACTGGTTGAGAATCCAAGTAAAGCGTTGATGACGGATAGTTTAAGCAGTCAAAAAGCAAAAGAATTGTCTTTACATCTTAGATATTATGCGATTAATCTGGGTTCCGCTTTTGGTCCTATGTTTGGTTTGACTTTGGGTTTAACGGCTTCAAAAGAAACCTTTTTTTTAGTGGCATTAATTTGTTTTTTCTCTTTTTTAACGGCTTTAGTACTTTTTAAAAAAAGTATGAGAGCAAGAAAAAAAGAAAAAAAAGTCAATACTAATTTTAAACTTTTATTTTCTATTGTAAAACAAGATCATGCTTTTTTATTATTTATATTGGCTCAAGCCCTTATTATGGTCGCTTTTATACAAATTGATGCGGGATTATTACAGTATTTACGAATGTATGAATTTGAAGATTTAACCGCTTTATATGCTTCTTTAATTTTTGCAAATGGAATGACTATTATTATTTTCCAGTTTCCAATCTTGAGAATATTACAAAATGTGGCTGTTTTTAACAGAGCTTTTATTGGAGTGTTTTTATTTATTATTGCTTTTATTGTTTTTGCTAATGTAGAAGCCAAAAATGCTCAAGGTATTATGTTTGCCGTCTTGATTTTAAGTATGGGGGAGTGTATTTTATTTCCTACAGTTAGTATTATTATTGATAATATGGCGCCTAAACATTTAAAAGGGTCTTATTATGGGGTTGCTGAACTTGCTTTAATGGGAATAGTATTAGCACCTCTTATAGGTGGTTTTTTACTGCAAGTATATGGAGGTTTTGTATTATGGATCACTATGTCTTTCTTATCTTGTTTGGTAGCTGTTTTATTATTGTTAGCCAAAAATGCGAAACGCCCTACTTTTGAAGAAGACACAGATTTAATGCCTTCTTGCAAAGAAATAAAATAATACTTTTATACTGTTCCTGCAAGAATTAAATACGCAAAAGAAAGAGAGAAACATAAAGGCGCATAATAACGTTTATTGTATTGAATAAATATCTTATGTGCTCTTTTTTCAATTCGAGGAATAAACATCAACGAAGCTCTAAGAAAAAAAATACCTGAGAAAAAATACATAATATAAGAAGCATAGGTATTAATAAAACCAAGCTCAAATTTATAATAAATCCCAAGAGGGAAAAGTGCCATTATTACAAAAACAATAATGACTCCCAAACAAGAAAGTGCAGAAGGAAAAATATTGCCTTGCCCTATGACTTTATTAATTAAATCTTGTTTGTTCTCTCCAGGCCACAAACCGCCTTGCATCCAATACATATGTATTTTTGCGACAGCACTCATAATAATAAAAATATAAAACGTAAGTAAAGTAATAATCATAAATCTTCCTAAAGTAATTATGAAATTTTATCTGTTTATTTATTAGTATTGCTTAAGTCAGCCCTTTAAACCATCAACTCTTTTTTGCAGTAAAAAAGGAAAAAATATTTTCATATAAATTATAAAAGCACTGGCCCACAATACAGATGATATTATATATGCCTGCATGGTGTATTCTTCGTAATAAGGAATAAATACTCTAATCAAAGTAGCTAGTATAATAAATACTAAACCTAAATTAGTATAAAAATTTGTAAAAATATTTCTTCCTGTGTGAATGGTAGAAATAATAATCATCACAATATAAAATACCAAACCAAAAACACCTGTAGCTAAAAAATGTCTAAAATGATTTAAAGCATTAATACTGTCATTTAAATAATCATAAGCCATAAAACCATAACCCAAAGCCATGAAAATCAAAATACTCATAAGATATATAACAAAACTTTTAAATACAATTGTATTTTCTTTTAAAATAAAATCATTTAATATCCCTAGAATACTCGCAGAAGAAGCAAGTGCTAACCAAGCTAAAATTGAATTATTAGGATATAAAAATTCAATTCCTGTATATAAAAGAATACAAAAAATACTTAAATTATAACGAGGACTTCGTGAATAAAAGGTTTCATCAATATTTTCTTTATGTAAGAGCTCATTAATAGACTCCATATTCACACGCTTAATAGCAAGTAGAATTAAAAGCATAAAAGCTCCCAATGCCAGTTTTAGAATATCCATAGTACTTATGTTTATATAAGAAGCAATACTTAAAAAGAAAAGTACTTGTATGCAAATTAAAAGTAATAAAATATACGCCAAAGAAAAATGTCTTCTTTTTTTATCTTTAAATACAGGAATAGCTACAAGACTGGTAATATATACAAACAAAGAAATATTAAGAAATGCTACAAAATATACACCTAAATAATCCATAAACCAAAAAGAAAAACGTCCTACTAACCAATAAAGTGTAATATACAATAATGGTTTTCCAACTAGGGGAATTTGCTCTTTAAACATCTCTGGTAAACCTGTTAGAAAAAAAGCAATAATACCAGCAATACCTAAACCATAAATCATTTCATACATATGCCAAGATAAAATATCATTAATAAAATTAAGTTCAATCAAACCTGCAAATGCAAAAGACCAAAGAGTTATACTAAGAACAATATAAGGGGCTAAAAGTAAAAACATAAGTCTAAAGGCATAAGACAGCACAACAGGGTATTCTCCTTTTGGATAAGAACTGTAATGGCTTGTTAAAAAGTCTTTTTTTATATTCGTATCTTTTTTCATTTATTCTCCAAATCGAAGGCTTGTATGATATGTTTATCATTCAAAAGTTCTGCTGTTTTTTCATAAACATAAATATTGTCTCTTTTTTCTTTTTCTAAAAGAAGTTTATAGTTATTAACAATATGACCTACAGGTTTAGAGTCTAAAAGTAATATTTCATCACTTAATTTAACCGCTTCCATTAAATCATGAGTAATAAATAAAACAGAAAGTTGTTTTTCTTTTATTTCCTTTAATAATAAGTTTTGCAGTTCTTTTTTTAAGCCGATATCTAAAGCAGAAAAAGGCTCATCTAAGAACAGTAAAGAAGGTTTAATTATAAAAGCTCTGGCAAAAGAAACTCTTTGTGCCATTCCTCCACTTAAATCTTTGGGAAACTTATCAAAGTCTTTTTTTTCTAAACCAAAACGAAGTGCCATTTTTCTTGCTTCATTTTCTCTTTGCTCTTTTTTAATGCCCTTTGCTTTTAAACCCAAAGCAATATTCTCAATAACATTTTTCCAAGGCAATAAACGTGCTTCTTGAAAAGCACAGGCACAGGAAGTAAACGTGTTTTTAATACTGCCTTGTTCCAGTTCTAATAATTTTGCACATAAATGTAAGAGTGTTGTTTTCCCACCTCCACTTGGTCCTACAATTGAAAGTACTTGTGCTTTTTTAAGGGTGAAAGAAATGTCTTTTAAAATATCATTAAAAGCAAAAGAATGACTGACCTTAGATACTATTAATTCTTCTATTTTCTCCATAACTCCACCTCTCTTTTTAAAGGTTCTAAAAGAACATATTCAATAAATAATAAAGAAATAATCATAATTAAAACCAAAGCTAGTGCACTTGGTGTATCTAATTGTGATCTTGCAATGCCAAGTGCTGCTCCAATACCATCATTACTGGATAAGAGTTCTGCCATAACAACTATTTTCCATGACATTCCTAAAGCACTTACCCATGCAGGAAAAATATAAGAAAAGATATGAGGGAAATACAAGTCAAAAAGTTTTTGAGAAAAACTTAAATTAAAAGAATCTGCCATTTGTTTTAAATCACCTTCTAGTGTTCTCGTACCTTGTAATGCACCTACAAAAATAATAGGGAAAGAGGCAACAACAACGGTAAAAATTACTGTGTAATCTCCCATTCCAAACCAAATCATTGCTAATACAATCCAAGCAATAGGAGGCATTCCTACTAAGACAGTTACAATTGGTCTACTCATCATTGAAGCGGTTAAAAATAAACCAGAGATTAAGCCTAAAAAAGAGCCTAGTACAGCAGAAATTAAAAATCCCCACAGCGCTCTTTTAAGTGTAATGATAATATCAATCCAAACACTATCATTACCTAACATAAGATACAAGGTATAAAATGTTTCTTTAGGACTAGGCAATGCCAAACTTCCATACATTTGGTTCCCAAAATCCCATAAAGCCACAAATAAGAGTATTGAAGCCAAAGAACTTAAACCAGAAAACAGATATGCTGGAAAGTCCTTTATTAATTTAATTAAAAAATTCATACTTTATTCTTGATAATAAAATGCATCATTTGGAAGTTTTCCTCCAATGGTTTTATCATTGCTTTTTTTAAGGATATTAAAAAAATCAATTAAGTCTTGTTTTGAATCTTGAGCATTTACAAAGTCTATTTTCATATTAGGAATAGATGAGGTAATAGCATTGGCATCCAGCATTTTTAAATATGAAGCAGATAAAACGCCTGCTTCTTTGGCATTGTTTTTATACCAAAGTATGGCTTTTTTATATTCTTCTTGAAAACGTTTGATTATATGTTTTTTTTCTATGCTTTTTTCAAGAACTGCAATACCTGCTTGTGGTAGTTTTGCTTGTGTATGAAATACTTTTCCCCATTCTTCTTGTAAATCAACAGATCTGTATAACGTAGGAGCTATTACTTTCATTGGAAATGTTTTTGATTTTTCAATTGCCATAGAAATAGCAGGTTCAATTAATAAAGCATGATCAATTCTTCTTAAGATTAACATCTGAATTGCATCAATAGGAGAGCTTACATATTGTAAATCAAAATCTTTTTTGTGATCTAAACCTTGGGCTTTTAAGAGTTCTTTAAAAACAATATCTGGCATGTCCGCTCTAAAAGGAATGGCAATTTTTTTTCCTTTAAAATCTGCCAGAGTTTTTATGCTTTTATCTCTTGAAATCATGCCTAATATTCCCCAAATTGAAACATTTAATAAGGCAATTTTTTGTTCTTTATTGTATAAATTAGCAGCAACATTAGTAGGTAGCGCCATAAAATCAACATTACCATTAATAACTAAGGCTCTTAGTTCATCGGGAGTTTTCCACAGTCTGAATTCAACTTTTTTAGCAATATCATTTAAAGCGCCTGTTTGAATCATCCTAAAAAAAGGGTGAGATACAGAAGCAAAAGGTCCTGAAAGTACAATTTTTTCAACTCTTTGGCTTGCAAATAAACTACTTAATAAACATAAGCATAATAATATTTTTTTCATACATTTCCTTTTTAATTTTATGTAATACTACTATTAATAATAGTGAGAATCATTAACTTGAATCAAGGTTTTTATTTACATTAATATATTTACATTATCCTTACATTTTATTTTGTTAAGTTATTTAATTAACTATAAGGATGTTTATGATTTTTAAAAATTTAACGCTTAGTCTTAAAACCACTATTATTATGGGTCTTGTTCTCTCTTTTTGTCTTTTGGCATTTAATATATTTTCCGTTATTTATACAAAAAGCTTAATTACCAATAAGGTGCAAACGCAATTAAAAACACGTTTACATGAAATTGAACAAAGTATTGTAAGTTATGATGAATTATTAAAAGACACGGCAAATTCTTTGTATATTTCATTTGGCGAACAGTTTGAAGAAATTTTAATTAATCCTAAACGAATAATAAAAGTAAATGGAGTCAAAACACCTTTAATGGCTAGTGACGGAATGGCATTAAATAATAAATTTCATTTTGTAGATAATTATACGAGTATTCCAGGTGCAACAGCATCGATTTATGCCAGACAAGGTGATGATTTTGTGATTATTTCAACATCAATATATGATGCAAATAAAAAAAGAATTCAAGGACAAAAACTTGAAAAAAACTCAAAGGTTTATAAAACAATTTTAAACGCAAAAAAAGCTTATTCCCTTGAACATTGGCTTGAAAATGATTATATGGCGGTGTATAATCCTATCATCAAAAACAAGAAAGTGATTGGTATTTTATCTGTAAGGTACAATTATACAAGTAGTTTTACAAATTTAAAAAAACGTCTAAAAAATATTAAAGTAGGGCAAAATGGTTATCTTTATATCCTTGATACTAAAGTACAAAATAAAGCCAAGGTTCTATTACATCCCAGTTTAGAAGGTAGTGATTTATACAATACAAAAGATGAAAATGGAAAATATTTTGTAAAAAATATGTATAAGACTAGTATGGGATATGAGAGTTATTTATGGAGAAACAAGGTAGAAAAAACTGCCTTTCATGAAAATTATGATGAACGAAACTGGAAAATAGTATTAGGTGCTGTACAAAAAGACTTTTTACAAGAAAGTACTGAATTTGCTTATATATTAGGTTTTTTAAGTTTTATTTTGATTGTTTTAATAATCTTATTTATATATTTGATTATCAAAAAACTAGTTATTACGCCTTTACATAATTTGCAAGATGGACTTGAAGAGTTTTTTGATTTTTTAAATAATAAAATCGAGAATACTACTTTAATCAAAATTTCATCAAACGATGAATTGGGAGTAATGTCTTCTTTAATTAATAATAATATTCAACAAATAAAAGAAAATATTCTAATTGACCAAAAACTTATTAAAAATACAGTAGATGTAGCAAATAAAGTAAAACTAGGATATCTAGACTCTCAAATTGAAAATCAATCCAATAATCCATTATTAAATGAACTTAAAGATGTAGTTAATTCTATGTTACAAAGTATTCAAGATAATATATTCAATGTTCAGAATGTACTTTCATCTTATTCTTCTAGTGATTATACAAAACGTGTACTTATAAATAATACGGAAGCCCAAATTAAAAAACTTTATGAAGATATAAATACTCTGGGTGTTGTTTCTTCCTCTATGTTATTGCAAAATTTAAACAATGGATATTCTTTAAAAAATAATTCACTTGAATTATCAAGTCTTACAAAAAAATTAAGTTCTTCTTCTACTACACAAGCTGCATCGTTGGAAGAAACAGCTGCTAGTATTGAAGAGTTAAGTGCTACTATGAATACCAATAAAACAAGTATGAACAATATGTCAAATAATGCTAAAACTCTTCAGGGCTCAATTGTATCAGGGCAAGAACTTGCATCTAAAACAGCAACAGCAATGGATTCTATTAACTCTCAAACACAAGCCATTGCCCAAGCAATTATAGTAATAGATCAAATAGCATTTCAGACAAATATCTTATCTTTAAATGCAGCTGTTGAAGCTGCAACTGCTGGGGAAGCTGGAAAAGGTTTTGCAGTTGTAGCTCAAGAAGTACGTAATCTTGCCTCACGCTCAGCTGATGCGGCAAAAGAAATCAAAGCACTTGTTGAAAATGCTACTTCTAAAGCAGAAGAAGGAAAAGATATTTCACAAGATATGATTAAAGGCTATGAAGAACTTAATGAGAATGTGAATAAAACTACCGCACTAATTGAAGGTGTTTTACTTAATTTTAATGAACAAGTTATTGGTATTAATCAAATCAATGATGCGGTAGCTTCTTTAGATACAATGACTCAAGAAAATGCAAATATTGCTTCTAAAGCAGAACAAATAGCAAATATTACAGATAACTTAGCAGGACAAATTGTTGAAGAATCTTTAGCTAAAAACTTTGATGGAAAAAAGATTTAAGCCTTTGAAATAAAAAAACTACTTTTAGTAGTTTTTTTAAAAATTGCCTAAACCTGAATATTTTATGCCTGATAATTCTGCCATACTTTTATGCCAAGTCGCTAAATCATTTTTATTAAATTGATTCAAGTGATTATGTCCACAGGCTCTTGCCATTACTTTCATAAGTTCATTGGAAGCTTCAAAAAAGTTTTGAAGTTGTTTTGAGGCTTTGTTTATATTGAGTTTTCTTCTTAAGTCTTCTTTTTGTGTAGCTACGCCAACTAGACAATTATTTGAATTACACATACGTGCCCCAATACAGCCAATCGCTTGCATAGCACTATTTGAAAGTGCAATACCATCTGCACCTAAAGCCAGTGCTTTTACAAAATCAATAGGAACTCTTAATCCTCCTGTAATTATTAAAGTAACCCTTCCACTTGCTTTTTGTTTATCTAAATAAGCACGAGCACGTGCTAGTGCAGGAATAGTTGGTACTGAAATATGATCTCTAAACATTAAAGGCGCAGCTCCTGTTCCTCCACCTCTTCCATCTAAAATAATATAATCCGCACTGGCATCTAAGGCAAATTGGATATCTTTTTCTATGTGATTTGCAGAAAGTTTAAACCCAATAGGGATTCCTCCTGTTATTTCACGAACTCTATTCGCAAACTTTTTAAAATCAGCAGGAGTATTCAAATCTTTGAAAGTAGGTGGAGAAATAGCATCTACTCCTTCTTCTAAACCACGAACCAAAGAAATCTTACCTTTATTTTTAGATCCTGGAAGATGTCCTCCTGTTCCTGTTTTCGCACCTTGTCCACCTTTAAAATGAAAAGCTTGCACTTTTTTTAATAATTCTTCTTTATATCCAAAAGCCGCACTTGCTAGTTCATAAAAATAACGCGTATTGTTTTCTTGTTCTTCACTTAACATACCGCCTTCTCCTGAACAAATACCCGTACCAGCTAAGTTTGCCCCTTTTGCTAAAGAAACTTTTGCTTCTTCACTTAGAGCACCAAAACTCATATCTGAAACAAATAAGGGCATATCAAGTTCAAGAGGTTTTTTACATTGGGGCCCAATAATAAGTTTACTTGCAACTTTGACATCTTCAAACAAGGGTTTAGTATGCATTTGTGCTGCCATGATTTGTATTTCATCCCAATGAGGTAAAAGATGTCTGGGAACTCCCATAGATGTCATCTCTCCATGATGTCCAAGCTCACTTAGGCCTTCTTTTGCTAAGCGATGAATAAAAGCAAGGGTAGGTTCTTCAAGGGTATTAACGCCAAGGGGAATTGCATTCGTATCTTTTTTCTTTTCTGGCCCTTCTTTTCCAATTAAGTCTTTACTTAAAGAACTATGCGAACCGTCACAATAAGGAGCATTATTGCTCTGTTTACAGGCGCAAAGAAGTGTACTTTTATTTTCTTTTGCTTTAAAAACTAAGGGTTTAAAGCTACTACCACTATGAGAACCATCACAAAAAGGTTGTTTGTTGGATTTACCACAGCTGCAGTAATAATATTCATCTTCTTTTTTAAGTGTTACATTTATTGGTTTATTATCTGCAATTATTGGATTGTTTTGCATGAAGAGTCCTTTAATAATTTTAAATAAGTTTATATTAAATAACCTTATAAATTATTAAAAAGAAAGTATTAGTAGAACTCTTTTAGTTTATTGAAATAAAAACAAAGAATATAAAATCTTCTTTGTTTCTTTTAACTTAAGACAGTGACTTTAAGTAAAGCATAAATTGCACTTAAATAAATACATGTAATAATAATGTATTCAATTTTTGTAGATTCTCCTGTTATATAAAAGTTTGACGCATCATTATTGATAACGTTTTTCTTTGACATTGTTAGGTTATATTGTGAAATAAGCGCGTAACAAATGAGGGTAACAATTGAAGCAGAACGAATAATCGTTAAATTTAAATCTCCCGCGGTTCCAAATATAATGGCTAATAAAATAGCATATAACAAATATGAATTCATTAGAATATTAGAAATTTTTTGCATAGTAGGTCCTTAAAATATATTCATTATTGTACTAGAAAAAACTTAATAATTCAAGTTTTTTTAATTTGACACTATAATAATTTACTTTAAGTTAGATTTGATATTAATAAAATACTTCTGCTCTTAAATATTACTTAGATACAATGCGTTTATAAAATAAAGGAGCGCTTGCGTGAAATTAAAAATACTATTATTGTCTTTATTCTTAGGCTTACTTTTAACTGCTTGTGGAAACAAACAAAAAGATTATGAAGCAGAAATTAAAAACATTCCTAATGAAACAGTAGCTGATATGTTTACAAAAAAAATAGCACGAACTTTACCTGCTAAGTACAAACAAGGTACACTAAAACTCGATATGCAAAAAGCCTATTCAAAAGGCTCTGACATGTATTTTACGGGAGTTATTTCAAATTTTGAACAAGTGCAAAAAGAAGAACATTTATTGATAAAAAGTATTTGTTCTGATACTGCTTTTAGAGCCATGTTCAATAAAGGAATAGAAGTGCATTATGTGATTTCTAAAAACTTTGTAGATGAAGATCATGTTAATTATGATATTACAAAACAAACATGTATAGATGCGGGTTTTGATACCGAACTTTTATTAGAATAGTATATTCAAAAAATAAAGATTCTTACTTTTTATAGGCTGTTTTATTTTTTTATACTTTGAGAAGTAGGAGCACTTTGCAGCAGTTTATTATAATTAGAAGCTGCTTCTCGTGCGCCTCCCATGTTATCAGATAAAATAGCATACAAAATAATTATGAAGAAAATAATTATTGCATATTTCATGATATCTACCTTTCTTTATATATTTTAGCTAAAAATGTACTTACTTAAAAGATAAAATTAAACTACATTTTTTTAATAAGGCTATATATTAAAAGAAGATATACTTGCAAAAACAAAAACAAGTGAGTAAGAATGAGCAATAAAACAAAACATATCTTAGTTATACTTATTGCTTTTCTCCCAATAGCATATTTAACAATCTCATCTGCCATGCAAAACAATCATACTTTTTTTGAAGCTCTGCAATTATCTGCCGTCATTATTTTTATCTTTGGTTTTTTCTTATATGTTTTTACTCTAATTACTTTCCAAATGTTTTTTGGCCTTAAGGTTAGAAAATCACATGTAAATGAAGAAGAAAAAAACAGTACTAAAGAATAAAGATGTTTATTAAGATTTGATAAACATCTTTTTTCTTCTTTTGAACAATACATACGCAAAAAGTACAATAAGCGCTAAACCTGCAAAAACAAAGGAAAAAGCTTTCGAAGAGTTTAGATCCAGGCTACTTGCTAAATAACTAGCACTTAATGATGAAATAGTAAAGTTCAAAGCAGAAAATAAACCAGCAGCTTGCCCTGCATTTATTTTGAAATCTTTTAATGCATAAGCAGGACAAGCGCTAAGAAAGATAGTACAACCCATAGCATTAAAAGCCATTGGAATAAGAAAACTTTCCCAGGTATCATAAAAGCTTATTATTACCCCTAAACTTCCTCCTATAAAATAAGCAAGAACAGCAAAACTAAGGGTTTTTTTAAGTCCAAATTTTTCCACAAAAATAGGTACAGAAAAACTTCCAATCATAAAAATACAAGCAATTGACATAAACATAAAACCAAAATCTATTTTGCTTATATTTAAATGTCCTATTAAATATAAAGGTGCAACGGTTATATAAAACATAATTCCCAAAAATCCGATAATAGATAAAAAAAGATAAACAAAAAAGTTTTCATTTTTTAATATATTTGCATAGGATTCAAAAAAACCTTCTTTATTTAAAATTTTATCTTTTTTTGTTTTTACAAGGGTTTCTGCGCTTAAGACATAAATCCATAAAATACTCAATAATCCTACATAGGTAAAAACCATAAATAAATATTGCCAGTCATTATTTTGCAGTAAAAATGCCCCAATTAAAGGTGCAGAAATAGGAATAATGGCTAAAAATCCATTCAAATAACTGTAGGCTTTTGTAAGTTTAATACCATCAAAAGTATCTCTTATAATGGCAAAAACTGCTGTAAAACATGCAGATCCTCCAAAACTTTGTAACGCTCTGTACAGTAAAAATAAATCCGCATCTTCTTTATTAACGGTAGAAATTAAATACGCAAAAAGAGTGAAAAAAAACAATCCTAAAAGCGCTACTTTTCTTCGTCCTATAATATCTGCAATTTTTCCCCAAAATAATTGCCCCAGACCCCAAAATAATAGATAAATACTAATGGCGTATTTTTCTATATCGTCTTTATTAAAATAGTCATGTATGTCATTAAGTGCAGGCAAAAATAAATCCACCCCAAGAGGCAGAAGTGTAAATAAGGGCAGGGTAAAAAGAAGCGTTAAAAAAATAGATTCGCTGCTTTTGTATTTTAGTATTTTATGTATATGTTTCATTCATTTCCTAATAGTTTAATAAAATTATTAATGTGTTTTTTTATATTAGATGCCAAATCAAAATCTTTAACAGTGAAAGAATAAAACATCATTCCATCCGCTGTCATAAGTAAAGATTCAGAGAATTCCAAGGCTTCTTTTTTCAGTTGTTTTTTACTGATTGCATCTTCTATTATTTCTTTTATGATTAACTGAAGATTAGTAAAATAATACTTATTTAAATTGCCTATATTTTTGTTGTTAAAGTTTTGATAAATTACAAAATATTCTTTGTACAAACTCAAGTTATTTGAGCGTTTTTCATTTGTATTAATATAAGTGTCAAAAACAAGATATAAATTTTTTTCATATCCCAGCGATAAATCCAATTTGTTTCTACATTCTTGAATGTATTCTTGTGTTATTAATAATAAAACATAATAAATTGCTTCATCTTTGGAAGAAAAATAATTATAAAACGAGCTTTTTCCCATTTTATGTTCTTTTATAAAAGCATCAATAGAAAAACTCTTGATACCCATTTTTATAATAGAATCATAAACCATAAGGCCTAATTCTTCTCTTCTTTTGTCTTTATTTACAAGCTTTGGCGCCATTATTTTTCCTTGATAGACTAACCGTCCCTAAAAGAATAGTATAAATTAGATTATAAAATGCTAAATAAGTAAAAGATAAGGACTATTCGTCCTTATATTGTAGTTATTTAACGTTTTGCAGTTCTTTAATGAGTTTATTTGTATTCCTAGAAGATAAAATAATAGATAGAATGATAAGAAAAAAAGCAAAAGCAAAAGCTACTTGTATTTGTATATTTGTTATTAGAACGGCATTGTTTTTTTCTTTTGTTTGTGGAGCTATTTTATTTCGCACCCCTTTATTTTTAAAACCTGTTTTTGCTTCGATACCTGCTTTTATTATACGATGCCCCGAACCCGCATCAAGTACAACTTGATAAGGTTCATCTGGAATCTTAACTCTTAGTTCACTTATTTCTGGGAGTCTTTTTTTATACAGTATTTTTCCATCACTAAGTGCTTCTAATGTGATTAATGCACCTTGCGCTTTTTGACCTGTACTAAAAGCACCTTCAATGCTAATCGTATTATCATCATTAAGAAATACATTTAACAATAAGGTATGAGCATAAAGGTTAGCGCTAAAGACTAATAAAAAAATTAATATATGTTTAGGGTTCATTTGATAATCCTTGGTGTTTTTTATTCCAAAAGTATTGGCTTTCTTTTCTTGTTTTAGGAAGTTTATAAGAAATAAAAAGAAGTATAAGTCCTACTAAGGTTAAAACAATATCTACACTTAGAATACTTATCATGTTTTTTTCATATAAATCCCAAGCAGAAAAACCAGAAGAGCTAAAGTGAACAAGGGGAGCTAATATAAATAAAATTCCGGCTAAATATAAAAACTCTTTAGCTGCTTTATAGGAACTTAAACGATAAAAAGACCAAGTAAGTGTTGCTAACCACAGATTAAAAAAAAGAGCTTGTTGCACAAAAATTCTATTGTTCATATCAAAAGGTAAAAGCCACTGAAGATTAAATAACAAGGCAGTTGCAGGAAGAACTCCTATCATTAAAGCCAAAGAAAACTTTCCTAGACCATGATAAAAAGGAATCTTTTCATCAAATATTTTGGCTTGTTTTTCTAAGTAATGCATAACTCCAAAAGCAATAGCAAAACAAGATAACAACATCAAAAAAGAAACAAAAACTTTTGTAAATATATCCACTCCATAAAGTAAGTGCAGGAAATACAAAGAATCTGTAAGTAAAACACTCCATGACCTATCTAGGACTCGAATGTTTTTAATAAGCGATGCATCTACGGCACTTAAGATTATTTTTGGTCTGTTATAAATTCCATTCAAAAAAGGTTTATAAGGGTTATATCCTACAAACTCTATTTTTGCTGTTTTATCTTTCCAGTTGATTAGTTTTAGTTCTTCTATATTTAATTGGGGATTTATTTTTTTTGCTTTTTTTAAAAGAACTTTGATACTAAGCATTTCTGCGTTTATATTTTCTCTTTTTACGCTTTTTTCTTTTGGCATTAAAACAGGACGCACCAGAGCAAAAACATTGTTTTTTTCGCCCTTGCTTATATAACTTGCAAGTGGTGCTGCCCCTTTAAATCCTACATTCATTAAAGCCCCTGTTAAAGTAATAAGGAAAAGTGGAATACATGTAAGAATAAAAAGATTACGATGAAGTTTTGAAAAAGTAGATTTTTGATTTTTACCATTTTTTTGAAATTTAATATAAACTAAAAGAAGAAGTCCTCCGACAATTAAAAACATGACTCCGACAGCTACAAAACCAAAAAGCAAACGTCCAAAAATAGAAAAAAATTGTCCATAATGCATTTGATTTAAAAAGAATGCGAGTTTTGATTGTCTGTTTTCATTCTCTTGTTTTATACCTGTACTTGGATTATACACCTCTTCTTCAATAAATTGATGGCTAATTCTTAACGCAGGATCATTTTTATAGCCTGGTAATTTAACTTTTATATTATTCTTTGGAAAATCGGGCTTAGAAATAACAGCATCAATAATAGATGAATAGTTAATTTCTTTAGTATTGTTGACCTCAAAATGTCTAGAGGGTTTTTCCCAGACTTGAATGAAAGGAAGAAAAATGGCAAATATTCCAAAAAATAAGCAGACGTACATAAATAAAGAAAGAAAAATTCCCAGACTGGTATGTGCTCTTAAAAGGCGTTGTTTAAATAGTTTTAATGTTGGTTCTAACATCTTTAGCCCATTTGTGATAAAAAAAGTGAAAATATAAATATAGGTATTATCACACGAAGTAAGGCACTTAGTTTACTCGGCGCTAAAACTATCCATAAAGCGGAACAGGCCCAAACAAAAGTGTAAAATAATACAAATACAACAACTAAGTCCAAAAATGAACCAGGAGAAACAAAGAGAAGAACCATCATTCCTAAATAAGCAACAATCAAAGCACCAAAAATAGCAAGAAAGGTTCTAAACCAACCTATTTTTTTGCCAGATTTTTCTGGGGTGATAAAATTATAATACATCTCTTTTATAGAAATCATTGCTGTCCTTTTAAGCACGTAAATTTTTCTTCTAATATGGAAATAAGATTCCTTTAGGAATCTTATTTTTAAGTAAGTAGATTTAGAATTTGTAAGATAATTTAATTTTGTAGTTTCTTCCTGTTTCATTGGATGCTGAACTTGCATATCCAGAATTAGTTCCAAAAGATGTATGTGTTGAATATTTTGTATTAAATAAGTTATCTATTCCAAAACTAACTTTAATACCTTTTATACTAGCTGGTGAGTATGTTGTAGATACGTTATGAACAGCATATCCAGATCTTTTTACTTCATAATCATATGCATCGCTGTAGTAATAATCAAATTTATTTCCACGTACAAATTCTGCATTGTAATTAAAAGAAAGATTCTTAGAATAATTATAATCTGTATCAATTTTTATTGTATGTATATTTGCTGTCATTGGCTCATAAACAGCTCCTGTACTTAAAGATTTTGCTTCTCCAGCATTATAGGTATGACTTATGCTTGAAGATACGTTTTGGGTTTCATATCTAAATACAGACTCTACTCCCCACATCTTAATATCTTCTTGATTGTTAAGGGCTGCATTATGACTTGGATCCATATATCCATCTACATTATAAGAATACAGAGTAAATCCAAAAATGGAATTTTTTGTATTTAAAGCGTTTGATAAATCATAATCAAACCCTGCCTCATAGTTATGACCTCTTTGTGCTTGTGCATTATCATTTTGAGTACTAGTAGATTTTAACAAATAGGTTTCACTTAATAATGGACCTTTAAAAATTCTACCGTAGCCAAGTCTAAGACTTAGGTTTTCACTGGCTTGATACTTGGCTTTAAGTTTTGGAGAAAGTTGTTTATGTTCGCCAGAATAAATACCCCCTAATTTATAAATATCGTATCTTGCCCCAATAGTAAGGACTAAACTATCTAAGTCAATTTCATCTTCAAGGTAGATTGCATATTCTTTTGAAATACCTCCCTTAACTGATAAATCAACAGTATTTCCTGTATTTACGCCACTTGTATACACAGCTAAACCGTCTGCTTCTACAATTTGTTCTTCTTTATCATAACTCAGACCATAGCTTACTTTATGCGTATTAATAATAGAAGTATTTCTTATATCAATACCACTTGTTTCATTTCCATATCTTGTTTCAGGTTCCGTTGAATTTTGAACTACATTTTTTTGCCAAAGTAAATAGGCTGCTTTGTTTGTTTGTCCGGCCATCAATAATTCTTCAGAAGAGTGATAAATTTTTGTTTCTAGGTTTATCATGTCACTTGCGGGAGAATAAATATGACTTAAGGTAAAAGTGTTTCTTGAAATTTCATTGTAGTGATCAGATACATCGGCCAAATCCCCACCCACTTTTTCTGCACCAAATTGTCTCTTTCCGCCATCTTCATATTTGTTATAAGATAATTTAAAGGTATTGTAATCATTTGCTTTAAATACCACTTTTAATAAAGCACTGGTAAAGTCGCTTTGTTTTGAGGTAACATCTTTAGAATCAGGAATTTCTATTCTGGTATCTTCTGATTTATTTATAATTCCAACTACTTCTACTTTGTCATTTATTTTAGAAAATAGCGCTAAATCAATAGATTTTCTACCATAGGCACTTTGATACCCAGTAGAAATTTTTCCACCAAAAATTTCACCTTCTTCTAAATAATCACTTGGATCTTTTGTTTCATAAGAAAAAGAACCATTAATTACCCCAGGTCCACTAAGTGCAGAGTTAGGTCCAACTTCAATGGAACCTACTTTTAATGTTTCAGCATCAATGGTTTGAGATCCCATGTGATGAAATATTTCTCCTCCAATACTCGCACCATCAATGGTAATATTAGATGCTTTATCTTCTAATCCTCTTAAATAAACTTTTTGAGAGTATCTTGCACTTCCACTTACACTAACCCCAGGCATACTTGATAATATATCTTGAATATCACTTGCTTGTAAGTTCTCTAATTTTGAAGAGGTAATACTTTTAATTTGTGCTTCTAAGGCCGTATCATTTACAATTACGTCCCCTAAGTTTTGTGTTTCATTTGCTACTGTATTTAATGCCAGCCACGTACATAAAGACAGAGAAATTAACAATTTATTATTTTCCATTTTCTTCCTTTTGATTTTAATATTGAGAATCATATCCATATATAATCACGAGATAATCACGTTCTTTCTTTATGTCCCTAAAAATCGGCTCTAATTGTATCTTAAACTGATTCCTAGTATCATTATCCCTGAGCAAAATAAAAGGATTTTTTTGAAAAATAACATTAATGTAGGGAATAGGGACAATTCTCTTAATGTCTTGATAGTAGAAGATGAGATAATCTTAGCATTAGCAATAGAGCTAAGTTTACAAAAAATGGGTTTTGATGTTTGCGCTATTGCAACATCAGCCCCCAAAGCAATAGCATATGCCAAAGAGAAAAAACCCAATATTATATTAATGGACATTAATTTAAATAAAAAAGAAACAGGTATTGATGCGGCTAATGTTATTTGGGAAGAATATAAAATACCTATTATTTTTCTAACTTCTTTTGCTGATGATGAAACGCTAAAAGAAGCCATGGTTTGTCAACCTTACGCTTATTTGGTAAAACCATACAGAGATGAAGAACTCAAAGCATCAATAAATACGGCAATGCATAAACATGAATATATTTTTAAAACAAAAGAGGCCAAAGAAGAGAAGAATCAAAATATTTTATATTTAGAAGAAGGTTTTACCTTTGATAGAGCCAAGTCATTTTTATATAAAAATGACAATAAAATAGAGCTTACTTCAAATGAAAATAAGTTCTTCGATATTATTACTAAAAACCCAGGAGATATAACTCCTTTTGAAACACTGTATGCTTATATATGGGGAGAAGCCGCTTATAATAAAGGAAAATTTAGAACACTGTTATACAGACTCAGATTAAAACTAGGCATTGATATTTTTGAAAATATGTATGAACGTGGATATAAAATCAAGATAAGAAAAAACCTTGTTTAGGTATTTTGATCTTAAAAAACATTATTCCTTTAATGCAAAAGTTGCCGCATCTCTTTTACTTGTTACTGTTTTTTTAATCAGTATTTTATCGCTACTTATTATTCCTAAGATACAAGAAGATGACTACAATAGCAGTATTCAAGAAATACAGAAGATTCTATTAATTACAAAAGAACAAATTAAACTTGCAGGTGTTGCTTTAACTGTACAAACACGATTAGAAGTGAAATACACCAAAAAAGCATTTGAACTTGACTTATTAACATTAATAAATAAAATAAAAGAAGAAAAATTATCTTTTCTTAATATTAAAAATGAGTTTGAAAAACTAGAAATCAGCAAACATTGTTCTTATGCAATTAAAACACCTTCAAAACTTTTTGTAAATAAAAAAGAAGATATTTATAAGCGTCATACAATTAAGGACTATGGTTTATGGGAAAAATATACCAGCAAAGAGATCAATATAAGTTATAGTTCTATGCTAAAGTACCATTTTTATACACAAAAAGTTGATACTACACGCTTAAGTATCTTTTGTGAATACAGTGCGTTTAATCAAAATCATGATATTTTTGAACAAAGAATAAAAAAATTTGTTCAAAATACCTTTAGCACTACTTCTGCTTTACATAAGGGAAAAAGCTATTTGTTTTGGTTAAATACAAAATATGCGAATGATGATAAACCCTTGTTTGAAGAAGATGAGAAAAAAAGAAAAAATAAATACACTGTAAGTAATATGTCCAATGTTAAGAATATATTTACAGGAAATCTAAGTCCCAAAGATATTATTAATGCAAGCAATAAAGAGCCAATTTCTCATCTTTTGGATGGAAAAGAAGCGCTTTCTTGGGTCATTGATGTATACAAAGGTGAATATGAGAATTATATGTTAATGCTTGTGAAAACAGTTTTTAAAGAGGACTTAAAAAGTCAAATTGATTCTGCATTTTTAAAAATATTACCCGCTTCTATTATTTCATTATTACTGGCTTTAATTATTGGTTTTGTTTTATTCAAACGTTTATTTAAAAGTATCAATATACTTACACACACGGCACAAGAAGTAAAATTAGGCAATAGAAAAATACGTACGCAGGTAAAAGGAAAAGACGATATAGGAAATTTAGCCAGTATTTTTGATTCTATGCTTGATTCTTTTGAAAACAGTATTAAAAGCTTAGACAGTAAAGTAGAAGAAAAAACAAAAGAATTAAAAAGATCTTTAGAAGAAAAAGAAATCCTATTAAAAGAGATTCATCACAGAGTTAAAAACAATCTGTCTTTAACGATAAGTTTAATTAAACTGCAACAAGAAGAAATCAAAGATGAAAGTTCAAAAAAAGTACTAAATGATATTCAAGAGCGAATTTACACAATGGAACTTCTTCATAGAAAACTCTATGAATCCACTAATTTAAACCTAATTGATTTTAAAGAATATGTGCAAAATCTCGTAGAGAATATTTCAATCACTTATGCTATGAAAAAAAGCGTAAAACTTAATATTGAGATAGAACAGATTTATATAAACATAGAAACAGCAATGCCTTGTGGTTTGATTTTAAATGAAATCATAACAAATGCGTATAAATATGCATTTAAAAACAATGAAAATCCAGAATTAAGCATCTCAATTAAAAAAGAAAACAATAAATATATTTTAATCATAAAAGACAATGGGAAAGGAATGAAAAAAGGCATGAATATTTCAAATGCTTCTACTTTAGGTTTACGATTAATAAACTCAATTGCTACTTTACAATTAGAAGGAGAATTAAATTACAGCAATGACAAAGGAACAATGTTTAAATTAGTCTTTAAAGAGAAAATTATTTAAGCATAAAAATGACTCTTGTACATACTCTAAAAGGAAACTTTAAAGATTATATTAAGATTAAATAAAATTTTTCAAATATCTTATTATGATAATATAGTGTATATATTCCTAGATTCTAAGGAGGAAGATATGCATAAAGTTATTATTTTAGGTTCCGGAAACATTGGTTTTGCTTTGGCTTTATTTTTGTCTAAATCTAATTCTTATGACGTTACTGTATTAGGAAGAAAAGCTAAAACACTAAAGAAAATTCAAAAAAACTTAAAGATTACTGTTCTTAAAAGAGATTTAGAAGACAAAAAGTCTTATGAAAATCTCTTGGAAAATTATGATACTGTTATCTCTGCTTTACCTTATTATTTAAATATCTTTATTGCCAAACTTGCATTAAAAGCAAAAATCAATTATTTTGATTTTACCGAAGATGTGAAAACCACACAGGCAATCAAAAAAATAGCCAAAAAAGCCAAGGAAAATCAAGTTTTTATTCCTCAATGTGGTTTAGCCCCAGGTTTTATCTCTATTTTAGCCTATTCTTTATATCAACAATTTGATGAGGTTTACAGTATTAAAATGAGAGTAGGGGCTCTGCCTTTAAATCCTTCTAATAAAATCTTATACAATCTTACTTGGTCTACGGAGGGTTTAATTAATGAATATTGTAATGAATGTTTCGCAATAAAAGACTCAAAATTAGTCTCTACACAAGCCCTAGAAGGTCTGGAAAAGTTTTCCTTAAATGGGCTTGAGTATGAAGCGTTTAATACCTCAGGAGGTCTTGGAACCTTATGTGAGACCTTAGAAAATAAAGTAAAAGAATTAAATTATAAAACCATACGTTATAAAGGTCATAAAGCTTTAATGGATTTTTTAATCAATGATTTATACTTAGGTAAAAATAAAAGAAGAAAAATCTTAAAAGATATCTTAGAATATGCCATTCCTACTACAAAAGAAGATCTGGTTTTGATATTTTGTACCGTAATTGGTAAAAAAAATTCCCTTCTACAACAAAAAACAGATGTAAGAAAGATTTATAATGAAACATTTTATTCTCATAAACTAAGTGCCCTTCAAATCACAACAGCCCTCTCTTTATGTACAGTTTTAGATCTTTATGTGAATAATAAACTTAAAAAAGCGTCTTTTATTAAACAAGAAGATATTTCTTTAGAAGATTTTGTATCCAATAGATTTGCCCAAGAATTTTTAGAAAAGGATTAATTATGAATAAGGATATTCTTAAAAACTTAGGTTTGACTAAGATCAAAAAAGATGGATATTATCCTTCTGTTTTAATAGCTAAGGATTATATCTATTCAAAAGGAACTAAAAAACCTGTTTTCTCACCTATTAACAATGAAAAAACAGCTTCCTTTAGAGAACTAAAAGCCTATCATGTAGATGAAACCCTAGATAGATTGCATAAGAGTTTTAAACAATGGAGAAAAGTACCTGCTCCTAAAAGAGCGTTATTAATAAGTGAAATAAAAACGCAAGCCATAAAAAATAAAAAAGACCTGGCGTATTTAATCACGTTAGAATCAGGGAAAATATATGAAGAAGCGTTGGGGGAAGTGCAAGAATTTATTGATATCTGTGATTTCGCCATTGGACTATCTAGACAGTTATACGGTTTAAGTATTACTTCTGAGCGATATAAACATAAAATCATAGAACAATGGTATCCCTTAGGAACCATAAGTATTATTTCCGCTTTTAATTTTCCCATGGCAGTTTGGGCTTGGAATGCAATGCTTGCTTTAGTATGTGGTAATACTATTTTGTGGAAACCCTCAAATCAAGCTCCCTTGTGTGCACTTGCGTGTTTTTTACTGGTGCAAAAAGCCTTAAAAAAATTCAAAGACTATCCCCAAGATATATTTGCTGTAATCATAGCCTCAAGAAAAGCCTCCAAAAATATTCTAAAGAATAAAAAATCTTCGTTAATCTCAGCAACAGGTTCAGTAGCCATGGGTAAAAAAATAGCACCCATAATAGCAAAACGTCTGGGCAAATCCCTCTTTGAACTGGGTGGAAACAATGCTCTAATCGTATGTAAGAGTGCTGATTTAGACCTGGCATTAAAAGCAGTAGTGTTTTCTGCTATTGGAACAGCAGGACAACGATGTACTTCTTTACGACGACTCTTTGTGCATAAAAGCATTAAAAAAGTCTTCCAAGAAAAACTAATAGCTGCTTATAAAAGTTTAAAGATTGGAAATCCTTTTGAAGCAAAAAACATTATGGGACCATTAATTAATAAAAAATCCTATGAAAATATGCAAGAAGCCCTACATTTAATCGAACAACAAAAAGGTGAAATTCTATATGGAGGTGAGCGAATCTTCAAAAAAGAAGAAACAAACTCTTATTATGTAAAACCAGCTTTGGTTAAAATAAATCACAAAGCCTTAATTGTTCAAAATGAAACCTTTGCACCCATTTTATATTTAATGGACTTTGAAAACATAAAAGAAGCCATAGAAATGAACAATGAAGTAAATCAAGGTTTATCTTCTTCTATTTTTACAAACGATTTAAAAGAAGCAGAACTTTTTACATCTATCTTTGGTTCTGATTGTGGGCTTGCTAATGTAAATGTGGGAACCTCAGGTGCAGAAATAGGTGCAGCTTTTGGAGGAGAAAAAGACACAGGGGGAGGAAGAGAAAGTGGAAGTGATGCCTGGAAAAACTATATGAGAAGATTAAGTTCAAGTATAAATTATGGAAATGAAACGATTTTATCTCAAGGTATCAATTTTTCTTAAATAAAAAAGTATTTGTTAAGAGAGCAAATACTTTAATATTAATTAAAAGTAATAATAAAAATGGCCCCATTTTTAGAGTTTTTAGCAGTAATATTGGCAGCGAAATTTTTATTTAAAATCATTTTACTCATATACAAACCAATTCCATTTCCATTATTTTTTGTTTTACTTGTGACATAAGAATCAAAAATTTTATCTATAATCTTTAAATCTATTCCTTTTGCATTGTCTTTGATACTTAAAATATTTTTCTTCAATAGAATATCTATTGTTGGATTTTTGATCTTATTTTCAACTAAAGCTTCTTTTGCATTTTGAAGAATATTCAAAAGTACTTGGGCCAGTTCTTTGGGATAAGAATACAGTGTATAGTCTTGCTGTATTTTGATGTTTAACGTGATATACGATGAGTCTAAAGAAGAACTGATAATTTTATTGGAATGAGAAATGACGGTGGAAATCAAAAAGGTTTGTTTTTCTTTATCTTTTGTATAAAAGTTTGAAAAATCGTCAATAGTATGGGATAAATATTCCAGTTGAAATTGTGCTTCATCTAATTTGCCTAATAAAAAATCTTCTTTTTTATAATGATCCATAATATGGAGCTGCATATTCATAATAAAAGAAGCAATTCTATTTAAAGGTTGTCTGTACTGATGGGAAATATTACTAAGCATTTCCCCCATTGATGCAAGTCTGCTTTGATGAATTAATATTTGTTCTTGCTGTTTTTGTTCTTTGATTAGAATTTTTGTTTTATACGAGAGTGCAAAAGATAATATTAGGGCTTGCAAAAAGTTTCCTATATACAAAAAAGGAAAATTATCTAAATGTATAATATTGAATATTTTGATTATATCTGTTACAAAAATACTGAGAACAAAAACACTCCATGCCAAAACATAATACAGTGCAGGTTTAAAGCCTTTTTTATAAATCAAATATGAGATAGGAATGAAAGGAAAAAATAAAATAGAATAAGCCTGTCTGAATATTTCATAATTTTCAAAATACAAAGAAATGATGGTAATACCTACAATAACAAAAATAATAATATTAACAAAAGTATATATGTTTTTATAATAGGTTTTTAATTCCAAAAATTCTTTTGAAAATAAAAGAGCAAATACAATAGCCAGTATGGCAGTTATTATAAGACAAGCAGTATTTAAAAATATAATTTGATATTTTTGTAAAATAAATAAAATCATAAAAAATTGTAGAAAACTGTAATATAAATAAGCGATTTTTTTATTGCTAATATACCACTGAAAATTGTATAAAATAACCATAAAAAGAGAGCCTATATAAAAACCAATTAAAATATTATTCATTTTTATCCAAATGTATTTTATAACCAAAACCAGAAACATTTGAGATTATATTTTTGGAGGTTTTTTCTCTGAGTGATTTTATTAATAATTTAATAGCATTTTTGGAAGAGCAGGAATCGTATACATCATTTTCAATGCTTTCATATGAGAGGGAAGAGGGATGGTTTTTTATAAAAAGCTCTAACAAAGCCCTTTCTTTTTTAGATAATGAAATGATTTGATTTATTTTACTTAATTCTTTTTCTTGGGTATTATAAACAAGATCCTTAGATAAGTACACTTTATCCTTGGGTTTTTCTTCTAAATAACTTTCACAGCTAAGTAAAGCTTCTTTTATTTTTATAATACTTAGAGGTTTTATTATATATTGAATCAGATGTAAATTGATGGCTTTTAATAAATACTCTTCTTGTGAATAAGCAGAGGTAATAATAATTTGTGTTTTTATAGATATTTTTCGTATCTTTTTTGCCATTTCAAGACCATTTAGTTTTGGCATTTGAATATCTGTTATTACGATATCTGGAGTATTTTTAACAAAACTGTCATAACCTTCTTTTCCATTGCTGGCTAAATACAGTGTTTTACATTGCCTTTTTAAATAAGAAGAAATATTCTCTTGTGTAATTGGATCGTCTTCGACATATAATATACTACAGTGTTTTAATTTATGCATCAAAATTATCTTTTTATTTATTATATCAAGTAAAACGTTTATTCCAACACCAAAGCCACACATAATTTTCATAATATCGCTTTAAAGGTTGGATATGGAAATTTTACTAACACAAGAAAATAATGATACAAAGACTATAGTATTCAAAGAATCTTTGATTCTGGATGCATCTGAATTTTCGCACATTGAAATCAATTCTTTCGTAAAAGAACTGGATTTTAAAGTCCTAAATGAAACAGATATCATTATTTACAATAAAGAAACCAAGTTTATAAAAATAAAAAATGCACTTCTTCTCCTGCAAGAAAATGACGATGTTTCAAATGCAGAGGGAAGTTATGCTTTTAGTCTGTCTTTTTTAGATTATGAGGTCAGCAGTTATATTCATTATCTTGATTTATTAGAATCTTCAAAAGCAACAGCCTATGATTTTAATACATCTTTTTTGGACTATATATTTTTAGAAGAGAATGCGATTGATGAAAATATCTTAAATCCAAGAATACAAGTAGAGGAAGAAATAATAGCGCTTAAAATAGAGACAGAAAAAGAAGATTCAAAAAATGGTATTTTTGATGAAGAAAAACTCTCTCCTGTTTTAAAACCTGAACCAGAGCCTGAACCTGAGCCAGAACCTGAGCCAGAACCCATTCCAGATAAAGAAGCACAAGCTCCTCTTTTAGATTTAATTATTGATAAAAATCCTAAAGAAATACCAATAACATGGCAGGGCATTGAAGGACTTGAAGATCATTTTATTAAAAAACCTACACATTTTTATTGGGGGGACTCAAACAGAGCTATCAAATGTTCTTGGGCTGATGATCAGATAATTATTACAAATAATGCAAATCAAAAGATTAGTTTAGGAAATGGAGACAATAAACTAGATATTGGAAATGATGCCAATAAAAAAATCACCGCAGGAAATGGGGATGATGTCATTTATATTGGAAATAATGCCAATGATAAGATTGACTTAGGCCATGGGAATAATATTTTAGAAATCAATAACGATGCCAATAAAAAAATTACGGCAGGAAAAGGAGATGACAGTATTAAGATTAATGGAAACAGTAATTCTTCTATTACTCTTAATGAGGGAAATGATTCTTTACACATAGGTGGAGACAGTAATGGTAAGCTTGATCTTGGCAATGGAAATGACAATGTTTTAATAGAAGGAAATGTTAATAATTCTGTAGATTTAGGAAAAGGAGATGATTTTTTAGAAATAAAAGGTGACTCCAATGGGCGTATAGATATGGGCAGTGGAGATGACCATGTACTTATCAATGGAGATGTCAACAAAACATTAAACCTAGGAAAAGGAAATGACTCCCTAGTCGTCAATGGCAAAATAAATGCTGATATTATTGGGGGCTGTGGTAAAGACAGTATTGTATTAAACAATTATACCTATGATGATTATATTAATAATGTAGATGATATTCAAAATAGCCTAGAAGGTTTTGAAGCCATTAAATTCTCAGATGGAACAGTAATAGGAGATGAAACACTTTTTGAGGAATACAATACTTATTCATATGAATTGAAAATTACTGCGAAAGTCACTGATATAGATAGTGAGAGTATTGACTCAATAAAAATTGACGCTTCAACGTTACCAGAAGGAGTAAAACTTTTTGATGAAAACGGAAATGAATTAGAATTAATTGATGGTTATTATGTTCTACAAATAGATGAAAACTCAAAATACATTGATGAAGCAATAACGATAGTATCAACAAAACCGTTAAGTGAAGAAGAGCTTAAAAAAATCGAAGTTACTGCAACGTCTAAAGAAGAAAATGGCGGAGATGAAGAGAGTATTATAAAACAACCCATTCTAGAAGATAATGAGCAAAAAGAAGAGAATGAAAATGAAAATGATGATGAAGGAAATAACAGTAATAATAGCACTGAGAATAGTGGTGATTATGAAAACATTAATATAGATGAAATAATAGAAAAATTAAATGAAATCTCTTATAAGAATTATCATTTAGTTCAAACCCCAGAGTTTGATATTGACTTCAAAGACTTGTTTACGCTTGAAAATGAAAATATATTCCTAGAAGATACAGACTTCAAAGAAAGTGAAGTAATAAAAACTATGGATACTGCAAGTAAAGATTTAACAAATGCTGAACCTTCTCCTCTTTTTTTACCTACTTTTGAAACGGTATTTAATGCAGAATCTGAAAATAAAATACTAACAGACAGTTTTTAATAGGAAAATCACTTCTTTTGAATACTCTTAAAAGAAAGAAGGAAAACTTTGATTCGATATAATAAGAATAAATAGAAGGAACATAATGTCGTATTTTGTTTATATTCTTGAGTGTAATGATGGAACCCTATATACAGGTATAACAAAAGATATTTCTAAACGTTTGGATGAGCATAATTATAAAGATAAAGGTGCCAAATATACTAAAGCAAGACGCCCTGTAAAACTCTTATATGAAGAAAAAGCAGAAAATAGAAGTGTTGCTTCCAAACGTGAATATTGTATTAAAAAACTAAGCCGCATAAAAAAACTTCAATTAATAAACAATTCTCTTTAAAACACACAGTAAAACTAAGTCTAAAAAAGGAAAATCGCAAAATATTCCTTTTAGATTTTTTTAGGAGAGATGATAGTTCGCTTATCATCTTGAACAACTTCTTTAGACAAAGATGCATAAATGCAGTATATAAAACAGAAAGGATTTTGAAAAAACAAAACTCTGTACTTCTTTGAAGTAAGAGCATGTGTCTCTGACATTTAGAAAAGAAACACATGCTAATGAAAAAAAGAAAGATACCTACCTTTTTATTTAATTTCTAAGTTCAGGGGTTTCTCAAGCAATGATGATATAAAACCATTGATTGTTTCTCTTCCTGTATCTGTTACTCGCTAATTAGAACAAACAAAAAGTAATATAACTAATACTTTTGTTTTAATATATAATCCTTTATTGTTTGCACGTAATTATAGGTTTTAAATATATTAAAAGAATAAAATAATCAATTTAGTTTTTATTTTAAGCTGAGGTATAGAAAATAATTGAGACTATATATTTGTCCAAACTTAGATTTTAGAATAGTTTTATTGTTTTGTTAAAATAATGCAAGATGTATTTTATGAAAAAAAGAAGAGAATAGAACTTATGTTTAAAGAGAGAATATGGGATTAAACAATGCACAGAATCTAAAAAAAGAGCTTATAGAAGAATCCCTCATCTAGAACAAGGTTTTTTTCTAAATTAAATTCTAAGATGAAATTATAATTATTTCTTAGTTTAATGCTTCTGGTTTATGAAATAAGTAACCTTGTGAATATGTAATACCAATCTCTTTAATGATTTGATACACTTCTTGACAGTGAACAAATTCTGCAACAACGTCTATATTTAATGCTTTTGCAAAACTTACAATACTACGAACTGTAATGAGTAATTTTTTGTTTTTATGAATATTTTTAATTAAGGAACCATCTATTTTTAGAATATCAATATTTAGTCTAGTAATGTATTCAAAGTTAGAATAACCAGTGCCAAAATCGTCAATCGCTACTTTACATCCTATTTTTTTCACTTTGTTAATAAATCTTGAGACTTCTTCAAAGTTTTCAATTCCTTCTGATTCAACAATTTCTATTAAAACTCTATTTGAGGTATTTGTTTGTTTTAATTTATTTATTAAAAATTCAATGGTATCTTTATTTGTTATGTCTTGTAGTGTTAAATTAATGGAGAACTTACTTGTTTTATCTTTAAAATATTCACAGGCTTTATTAATCATAATTTTTGTCATCATTGGGTAAAGTTTTGCTTTTTTTGCTTGTTTTAAAAAATCAAAAGGAGAAAGAATTCTACCGTCTTTTTGTTTCATTCTCATAAGTGTTTCGTATTTTACTTCTTGCGTAATATTGTTAATGATTTTTTGCCCATAAAGCAATATATTATCATTGTTTATAGCATATTTAATTTCTTGTGTTAATTCTATATTCTTTTTTAGATTTTTAAAATCATCAATTTCTTTATCAAAGATGAATAACTCTACATCATTTTTTTTTGCATAAGACAGTGCCATTTCACTATGAGTGAATAGTTTTTTATTATGGTCTGAGATGCCAATACTACAAGATAAATTAAATACATTATTATCAATAATAAATTTACTGTGATGAATATGTTTTAAAAAATTGATGCATGTTTTATGCAGTTCTTTAAAAGAATAATTACCATGACTTAAAAGAGCAAATTCATCAGCTCCAATTCTGTATATGTTTAAATTTATACTTTTAAATAAAAGAAGTTCTCTTGAAAAATTTTTCAAAACTTCATCTCCAATGTCTAAACCATAGGACTCGTTTATATCTTTAAAACTATCAATATTAATTATTGCCATTTTAGGAAAAATATTTTTGTTTATATCTTTAATAAGTTTTTGCCTATTTGGCAAGCGAGTTAAATCATCAATAAATTGTTCGTATATAATTTTATCTTTTTCATATAAAGAAGTAACATCATTTCGAATTCCAATATATTCAATGATATTATCATTATTGTCCAAAATAGGCATAATTGTAGAATCAACATAATAAGTACTTCCATCCTTTTTAGTATTTTTAATTATGCCCTTAAATGTTTTTTTATTTTTTATTGTAGTCCATAGATGGGCAAAAAAATCTTTCTTATTATCGGGATGTCTTACAATATTGTGTTTTTTACCAAGTAACTCTTCTCTTGTATAGCCAGATGTAGTACAAAACTTATCATTTACATAAGTGAGATTTCCTTCTAAATCTGTTTTTGTTACTATGGATGTTTCATCAAGTGCTTTTTTATATCTATCAAGCAAAGTAAGTGTTTTTAATAAATCAGTACTTTTTTTATTTGTTTTATCTAATTGAGTTTGAATTTTTTTTAAATTCTTATTATTTTTTATTAATTCTTGATTATATGTTTCTAGTTCTTTTTGTTTTTCTTTCTTTTTACTAATCTCTCTAAATGTTACATACAGTAGTTTCTCTTCTTTAATATTAATTGTTTTTAATGAGACTTCGGTCCAAAACTTTTTACCTTGAAGTGTTTGATGTAACCATTCAAAACGACTGTGTCCATCTTTATAACACTTATGTATTATTTGGTTTGCTTTCTCCTTAGATGTCATGCCACAGGGTTGATACTCTGGCGAGATTTGAGAAGGATGAATGTGAAAAAGGTCTTTTTTATTAGCCATATCTAACATTTTCAAAGCAGCTTTATTACAATCAACAAAATAGTCATCTTGAATTACAAGTATGGGATTATAGGCATCTTCAAATAAAATCTCGAAATTGATAACATTTTCTAAAATAAAATTACTGTCATATGACATTATTGGGTTTCCTCTTTACATAATAAACTACTAACATGAATAAAAAAGACTAGAAACTTTCCCATTCACTTAATTCTTCATTTTCATAGCTTTTTTTATTAGCACTAAGTGTTTGTACTTCTTTATGGTTTGTATTTTTCTGTTCATCAATCGTGAGTATTTCGCTTTTAGAATGTTTTTTATTTTTAATTGGCATCTTTGATATCTCTTGTGCAAATGTTCTTATATTGGTTTTTTCTGCTTTAATACTGTCTTTTCCTTCAAATTCTTTTTCATTGGCATCTTGAACAATTTTATTTGCAATATGTATTGTTTCATCTGCTATTTCTTTGGTTTGATTAGCCACTGCTGCATTTTTTTGTGTTTGTTGGTCAAGTAAACCAATAGCATCATTTATTTGTTCTATTCCTTTTTGTTGCTCTAATGAAGCCGTTGATACATCATTTATTAGTTCAATAGTTCTAGATATATTACTATTTAGAGAGCTGTATCCTTGAATCATTTTATCAGCAGTTTTTTTACCCCCGTCTGCTTTAATAGTCGCATTTTCTACGAGGGCCTTTATTTCATTTGCTGCTTCTGCACTACGAGAAGCAAGGTTTCGTACTTCTTGTGCAACAACGGCAAACCCTTTGCCTGCTTCTCCAGCAGTTGCGGCTTCAACAGCAGCATTAAGAGAAAGAATATTTGTTTGAAAAGCAATTTGATCAATAACGGCAATAGCTTCACTAATAGCTAATACTTGAGTATTTATCTCATCCATAGAACGTGTTGTCTCTTTTGCAAGCTCTTGGCCTGCATTAACAGAGCTTGTAACTTCTTTTGCATAAGAAGACATTTTTATAACAGTTTCAGTATTATGAACAATGCTACTGGTTATTTCTTCTAAAGATGCTGCCGTTTCTTCAAGAGATGCAGCTGCTTCATTGGAGGATGTATTTAAAATATTTACATTTTCTAATAGTACTTTGGCTGATTCATTGATAGTAAGCCCGTTTTTTTTGTTCTCAATTAGCATGTTCGTTATAATATTTCCAACATCTAAAATGTTATTTTCAACTTTACCTTGGGCATTATTGATTTTTGTCCTAAAATCCAGCTTTGAATACTTATTTAATACCTCAGTTATTTCGTTAATATCTGATCCAATGGTATTATTCATAACATTTAACATTTCATTTATTTCTGTTTTTAAATCTTTTAAATTAGAACTTTTTGGATGATAATTAAGCCGTTTAGATAAATTACCATCTTTAATTTGCGACACAATATCTTTTACTTTTTCCATAAATTTCATATCATCAAGAATAATCTCTTTTGTATTTGTAATATTTTCATTAATCTTTTCTGCCATACTCCCAATAAGATCTTTTCTTTTTAAATCTATTAGAACAACCTCTTTTGTTTCTTTATTTAAGAATCTAAAAAAGTCATTGACTCCTACTTCTAGTGTACGTATTCCATATAAAAGATTATTGACTACTAGTTGAGCAAAAATCAATGTAACAATTAGAATAATAAAAGATAAAACAAGATAAAAAAGCATTTCATTTTCAGCTTCTATTGATAATTCTTCGGAATTTTTGATGAGATTATTTGCCAAATAATCATCGACTTTTTTAAGTAAGTTAATTTTATTACTAATCATTTTAAACCAATAATCAGAATCTATGCCAAAACCACCAATTGTATTTGCCTCAAATGCAATTTTTCTCATTCTATTTACTTCATCAATATCTTTACCTTTTAAGGTTTTGTTGTAAAAATCTTTTGTTTGTTCATTAGCAGAGGCCAAAAATGATTGAATAAAAGTATTTTGTTCTGTAACAAGATTTAAAAATCTATTTTTTAAGTTTCCAGAAAATTTATTTACAGAAAATACATTTGTCATAACAGCTCGTTCAATTCCCGCTCTTTCTTTGTTCATCAAAAAATTATAAAAAGAGATGAGTTGGGTTGCTTCAATTGAGTTTTTAGGCAGTTTCGCGATATTTGCAATAGTATGCAAAAACTGTGCGTTCATTGAGGTATATGAACTAATTGCTTTTTCTGTACTGATACTTAGTTTGTCAATGTTATTTCTTAGGGCTAAAGTATTTTTTAGTTTTAAGATTGAAGCGTTAAGATCTTTTTGTATATAAAGAGGGTAGAGGTCTTTATTTAAATTTTTAACCAGTTTTTCAAGTGTAAACCTTTTTTGATTGGTAGCTTCTCTTTGCATTGGTAATTTTGTTTTAAATTTATTTCCTTTACTTCCAAGATAAGCTGCTGTTGCCCCTCTTTCTTTTTGTGTTTCATGAAGCAACGCAGATAATGACTGGGCTATGATAACTATATTTTGTAGTTCTTGATTATTTACTTTAATATTTGAACTTATATAGTTCTCAACTTCTTTCAATTTATTTATCTTTTTACTAATTGAATCAAACCAATAAGAAGCATCAATACCAAAGCCACCCTTGTCTTTTGCTTCTAAAGCAATGGCTCTCATTCTATTTACTTCTTCTATACTCTTTCCAGATACAGTTTTAATATAAAATGTTTTATTTTCTTCATTTGCTAATTGAGTAAATTGTTCTAAGTAGGTATTTTGTTGGGCAATTAGACTGTTCAATTTAGTTCTAACACCTGGAAAATATTTATCATTTTTAAATGTTGAAGTTGCCAGTGCCCGTTCGATTCCTGTTTTTTCTTTAGCATATAAAAAGTGCGAATAAGCACTGATTTGCTGTGAAAACGATGCATTATTAGAAAATTTACCCAGATATACGATTGTTTTTAAAAATGCATTGTTCATATTTGTATAATATTTAAGGGCATTATTGGAATTAATACTGAGCGATGATACTTGTGATCTTTTTTCTGATAAGTTTTTTAATAAGGTAATAGACTTTTTTACTTGTTTGCCAAAAGCATTGTTTAATAATTTTTTATCTAGTGTTTCTAAATAAGTATAAAACGCTTCTTTTTTAGAATCTGTAAGCTCTCTTTGTATTGGTAGTTGCTTTTTAAACGTAATGCCTTCACTTCCAATAAATCCAGCTGTCATACCTCTTTCTTTTTGTAGTTCATGAACAAGAGAAGTAATTTTGCTAGCTAATTGAATGCCATTAAAAAGTCCATTGTATTGTTTATACGCATTGTATCTGTCATAACTGATATTACTGGCTAAAAATATTAAACCCACTATTGGTAAAATCAGAAGAAATATTAATTTATTTTTTATAGAAAAGTTATTCATTTTAAGCCCCTATTAAATTCAATTAATTACATATGAGATAATACTAATCATTAATAACTAACTTATGTATAAATATTACATATATAAAAAAACAATAGCTATAAAAAAACGGAAAATTATATAATTCTTTTAAATATAGAGTTTAAAACAGTGATATAATCGTATACTGTTCTTTATTTTTAATAAAAATAATTTATTAATAAAATAATATAAGAATTTTTTTTAAAATAAATTGGGATTATGAATAGTTATTCTTAAGATTTTTAACTATTTATTGTAGTAAGGAAAAACATGATTAAAGATGATTAAACATACATGTAACAATATTGAAGAATATTTAGAACATATTAAAAAAATCGACATTAAGTATATGCAATTAAAAAAAGGTGTATTCTTGAACGAATTAATATCTGTTTCAAATAATGAAATAATAATACAATATGTTAAATCTACTCTTTCTTCTAAGATATTTGCAGTAGTACCAAATTACTATACTTTCTTTTTTGTTAATTCTTTTCATAAACAACAAAATAATGGAATAGAAATTGACAAAGAAACATTGGTTATAGTTGCACCAAACAAAGAGTTTGAACGAATCTCTTATGGCGAATATGAAGTGATGTCAATTAATATCCCTAAATTAATAATAGAAAAAAGACTTGGACCTTTGTTATCTGGTATATATAAGTCAAATAATTGTAAACATATGAATGCATTACAATCTTATTGTAATGAAAATATTTTTCAAGGTTCTTTTAATCCTTCTACCTTTGATTATTGTCTTGAAAATATATTAGATTGTATTGAAGGAATAATATCAGAAACAGAAATAAAAAATAAAAAAAATACTTATAGCCTGCAGTATAATGAAATATCCACATTCATGAAGAGAAATTTAAAAAGTGATTTGTATATACCTGAGATTGCAGAGAAATTCAAAATTACAGATAGAACATTACGTAATATTTTTAGAAGTGAAGTTGGTATTTCTCCAAAAGAGTATAAAAATGCAATAATTATGAATCGTTTTAAAACTAAACTTCTCAAATGTAAAGAAAGTAATATTAATGATGTTTGTATTCAGTGTGGCATAGCAGATCATAGTTTACTTTCAAAGAATTTTAAAGAGTTCTTTACTGTCTCTCCTTCTGAATACAGGAGTTTATTTATGAATCAAAAAATAAAAATAAATGTAAAAGAAAATAATCCCTTAAAAAAAAGAAGAGAATAGAACTTATGTTTAAAGAGAGAATATTGGATTAAAAATTAAATTTAGTATTGATAAAAGAAAGGATTGAATCCTTCTTTTATTAATGTCCTCGTCCTAACATTTCATTTGCTTCTGAAATAATCATAAAAGCATCTTTATCATGTTCAATAATCATTTCTCTCAAGCTTTGTAATTTTGTTACTTCTACTACAAGAAGAATAATCTTTTTTTCTTCATTATTTGAAAAACCTTGACCCGAAATTACTGTTCCTTCAGGCCCTAATTCTTCTTTAATTAGTTTTGTAAACAAATCAACTTTATTGGTTACCAGATGTACTACTTTTTTATTAAGACTTCCCGTTAAAATAAAATCAATAACTTTTGTTGTGACATAAATACTGATAATACTCCATAAAATACTTGTTTTATCCTCAAATATAAACAAAGCAGAAGTAATAATAATAAAATCGATACATAATATTACCGTAGAAGGTTTGATCTCACTCTTAGAAGAAACAATTTTTGCAATAATAGTAGAACCCCCAGCAGAAGAGTTTCCTTTAATGACTAAAGCCAACCCCAAACCAATAAAAGCGCCTCCAAAAATACTTGCAAGGGATTTGTCTAAAATGACTGCTTCAAGTTCTAATACTTCTACAAAAAGATCAATAAAAATGGATATTAAAACAATAGTAACAATAGTTCTAAAAGCAAACATTTTTCCTAAATACTTATATCCTATAAGTAAAAGAGGAAGATTAACAGCAATCATTAATGTACCAATTGAATACGGACTTACATAATGTAATAAAAGAGATAAACCAGCTGTTCCTCCTGTTAATAAATCATTCGGAACAAAAAACCAGACTACGCCTAAAGCTAAAAAGATACATCCTGTGATAATAAATGCATAGTTTCCCAGTTCTTTTTTTAATATATTATTATTCATTTTTTTCCTGTAATATTTTTCTCGTATTGTAGCTTATTCTAATCAAAAATTATTTCATATAGCTATGATTGTTTAAATTTTATTTTAATAATACTTATTTTTGTTGTGAAAGTACTTGATGATTATCAAGCTGATAAACCATAGAATAGAAAGTATAAAGATAGTAGTTATAAAAGGAATGGTAAAATCGAAGAAAAACTGAATAAACAGGCTTATAAAAGCAGCCGTTAGGGTGGCATAAGCAACTGCAAAAAGCAGTACAATTGGCAGAGTTAAGATAAATTCTAATATTTTTTTTGTTTTATTATTCATGTTTGTTCCTTAGGGATATTTTACTGTATTAAAAGTTTTTATTATAAAACTTCTAATTCAAAAGGTTCAACATGAGCGTTGTATTGTTTGAAATTATTTATAAAAAAAGAATAGTGCTCAGACTCGTAGTGTTTATCTAATGCTTCTTTATTTTCCCATGAATCAATTTGAATAAATTCAACAGGATTGTTTTTTGTTTGAAAAACATCATACATTAAACATCCATCTTCTTCTTTTGAAGGTTTTACTGTTGCTTTAAGTAATGCTTTTAGCTCTTCTATACAGTCTCTTTTTGCCAAAAATATAATTTGTCTTGTAATTATCATAATACTCACTTTTTCTAATAGTTAATTTTTTGTATTGTATTAAATATTTACTTTAGTTTAAATCAGAATGTTGGGAAAACAATAGTAGATATTGTTTTAAAGAGCTCTTAAAATGAGCTTTGCTCTTATTTTAGTCTACACGTAAAATTTAGTTATTAGATTACATTTCATTCTTGTGAAACAATAGTAAATGTTAGAGCTCATACAAAGTACCTTTGCGCTTTTTTCTTTTTCTTAATTGTCAGAAAAAGAAACAAAAAGAAGCAACTGACGAGTTGATAAAGCCCTTCGGGTACCTAAAGATTTTTATTGTTTAACTAGGCTGTGGAACCTACTAAAATGTGCTAAAGAGCACATTTCTTCACGCTCGAACAGTCCTCGCCTTTTTCCGTTAAAAAATAAAAAGATTTAGCTTTATCAAAGTCAGGGAAAAGAGCCGTTGGGAATGTGGTTTTATTGTTAATTGGATTAATTTACAGATTTTGAGTTTTTTGTAGAATTTTTGGCATAAAATAGCAAGATGTTATTTGAAATGTTTTCATATCAGATTTCAAAATAAATAAAAAATCTAATTTGGCACTCTGTGAGTGCCAAATTGAGGAATGAAATATTAAGTGATATAAAAACTCTACACATTGTGTCGAATTTTATAAATAATTAGCTATATTCTACTTTTTCTTCTGCTACTAACAGATTATTATCTTTTGTGATTTCATAGTTATTTGAAATATAATCTTTATCATCAATCTTTTCAATTAATTTAATTACGCTTATTACTTCATCTTGCTCATTTTCATTTAATGAATCGTATATATTAGAAATAGGGTGGTTGTCATTACCTAAAAGGTCATTTATATTTTGTACTGAATTTTTGATATTTAAATATTGTTTTCCAAATACTATGTTTTTCACTTTATTCATGACTTCAATTTGTTTTGTACTATATTTGTTTTGTGATATGAAATTATCTAAAATTGTATTTGCTAACTCTTTTGAAGAGCTGTTTATAATACCTTTTATAAGATTATCAAAATCATAATTTTCGTTTATTTTATTATCAATATTTTCTTGAAGATTAAAAATAAAAGCTTTTAAATGATCAATGTCACCTTGGGTTATTAAAGGAGATTGTTCTAAGTCTTTTAATTTATGTAATTTCTTTAAATATTCTTCTATTACTTTTTGTGCTTCTGTTTGTATTGAAGCATTTTTTATATGAGAGCTTGAATCTATTTCTCTTACATTTATTACTTTATCAACAAAGATTGTTTTCACTATTTTCTCTTTTTTCTTTAAAGCAAGATTTGCTAAAGAAGATATATTTGTTTTTATTTTCTCAATTTCATTAATATTTGTGAACTCAAATGTATCTTTTATTATTGTGTTTATAAAATCTTTTTTTTCATTTACATCTTTAATATCTCTTGTTCTTAAAATACTTGCTTTTTCTTTTAAGTCTTTTATGTTTTTGTCATTGTTTTTTTCATTTAAAATATTTTCTTGTGTATTTAAAATAAGCATTTCAAATCTTTGTACTTCAAAATCATTAGGGTCTTCAATATATTGTGAAATAGTACTAATATCATTTAATAAATCATCATTTATATATTCAAAAGAGTTGTTTTGTAATTCTTGAATTAAAGGCTTGTGTTTTTTTACATAATATTCTTTTGCATTAATACATAAAATTTGCTGTTTTACTATTTCTTGAATACTATTCTTTAAATCACTTTTATCTAAAGACATTAGAAGTTTAACTCTTTTTAAAAATAGTCGCTCTTTTAGAGATTTATTAGCACTTGTTTTTAATCCTTCGGTTATTACATCAAAGTATGTAAAGTTCTGGCAAAAGTCAAAGATTTTAAATGAGTTCTTATCAACACCGTCTCCAAATACATTAGGACATAGTCTTGTTCCTCTTCCAATCATTTGCCAAAATTTAGTTTTTGATTTGATTGTTTTGAAAAAAACTAAGTTAAGTATTTCTGGTACATCAATTCCTGTATCTAACATATCTACACTAATTGCTATGTAAGGATTTCTTGAAGGGTTTTTAAAATCATCCATAAGTGAATCTACATGTGCTATTTCACTGTGTATTATTTGAGCGGTATCACTAATTTTAGGATATTTTAAATCAAAGATTTCTTTTATATATTCTGCATGTATTTGGTTCTTTGCAAAGATTATTGTTTTTCCTATTTTATTACCATCTTGAATATGTAATCCATATTCAAATAAATGCTCTAATACTTTTTCATTTGTATCTTTATTTAATATTCTTTTATTTATCTCTTTTGCTTCTATATTTTTTTCATCATCTTTTGTATCTTCATCAAATTCATTCTCAAACTTATCTTCAAACTCTTCTTTTTCATCAGAGCTTAATTCAGAATATTTAATACCTCTTGATACAATTCCTAAATCAATCTCAAAAGCTTCAAAATTAACTAAATATTTATCTTCTATTGCTTGATTAAGTGTGTATGAATCAGTAGGTTCTTCAAAATCTGTTTGAAAAAAGTCATATGTGTTTCTATGAATTTCATCTGTAGGAGTAGCAGTAAGTCCTAGTACAAGTGAGTCAAAATATTCAAATATTGCAGTATATTTTTTATATATACTTCTATGTGCTTCATCTACTATTATTAAATCAAAGAATCCACTGTTGTATTTGTTTTTTCGTATTAAATTATGAACCGTTTCATATGTTCCAAAATGCATACGATTTTGTAAATCTTTTTCTTCTACTAGATTAACAGATGTCTCGCTTAGAAATTTATCAAAGTTTTTTCTTGCTTGTTTTACTAACTCTTTTCTATCTGCTAAAAAAAGAACTTTTCTTACCCATGAGGCTTTTAATAAAATATCCGTAATACTAGCAGCTACTCTTGTTTTTCCAGAACCTGTTGCCATTACAAGCAATGCTCTTGTTTGTTTTGCTTCATAGTTTTTCAGCACTGATGTAATTGCTCTGTGTTGGTAATACCTATCTGTGATATCATCATTTATTCTAAAAGTTGAGGGTTTATTTATTTTAATAGCTTCTAATTTATTTAAAGCTCTTAATATTTCATTTTTTGGGAAAAAACTATGAATGGCTCTAAAAGGGTAGAGTTCATTTTTATACTCAATTACATGACCATTTGTTACAAATATTAGAACTTCTACTCCAAACTTCTTTTTTAAAGCATTTGCATATACTTGCGCTTGGTGTTTTCCTTTAGTTACATTTACAGATGTTCTTTTAGCTTCAATTACTGCTATTGGAATATCATCATTCCAAAGTACATAATCAGCATATCCAAATGAGCCATCTTCAAGTATAAGTTTATACTCTAATTCTTTTTTATTTTTAAAATTATCTACATCAAAACCAACATCTTTTAACTCTAAATCAATTAAGTTTTTTCTTGTAGTTTTTTCATCTATGTCTTTTACTTTGATAAGAGTTTGTTTTTTCTTTTGTTTTTCTTCTGGAGTTTTTAAATCTAGGGCATCTTGTAGTTTTTTAAGTTCTTTTACTAAGTATTCATTTTTTTCTAGTAGTTTTAAATCTTCGTTAGTTTGTTTTATAACGTCTTGTTTGTCTTCTTTTAGAGTTTGTGGTCTTTTTAGAACTTCATAATCACCTGAAATTTTATAATCACTATAAACCTCTACAATCCATCGTTGGAACTTGTATAAACATTTATTAGCATATAAGCTCTCTTTGTTACTTATACTTTGTGAACTATCATGAGTAGCTATGTTTCCTACTTTTCTAATATAATGAAGTTCATCTAATAAATAAGTAGGAAGAATATCTTGAAAGTCAGTATTTTTTAAATAAGAGTTTAGGTTTTCACTTGGGTCAAAGATTATTTTTTCATCTAAATCTTCATCAACTCTATAAACAAATTTTATAGAGTTCTCCAAAGCTTTTCGTGAATAAATAGCTGAAATCTCAGGATCGTCTAATACATTAGATTCAGCTTTTATACTTTGTGCTTGTAAAACTGCGAACTCATTTTCTAAAAAACTAAAGTTACTCATATTTAAACCTTTTTAGTTAAAACTTTTTTGTAGTAATGCTTTGAAATTTTCTTCTAGTTTGTTTAATTCTTCTTCATATAGACTTTTTTGTTCTTCTATTTTTTCTATTATTTTTGCGAATTTATTTTGTATATTTAAATCAGGAAATATAATTTTTATGTCTTTCACAATATTTAAATTTAGGTTTTTCTGATTTCCACCTCTTGATAAACTTCTTATATGACTATACATATTTTCAAGTAATGAGAATAAAAAAACAGTATTATATGTATCATTTTTAAGTATGGCACAAAATGCTTGATTTATTGTACTTTTATTTTTTAATAGTGCAACTTTTCCTCTAGTTTTTCCTTGTCCATACATCGCCATAAGAATTGTGTCAGGTTCAAATTTTTGTAGATTGTTTTTTTCTACTGCATAAACTGTTATTTTTTCATTTGTATCATAAATAAATCTTGAATTAACTTCAGTAGTAGTTGCCCATAATTCAGTTCCTTCCTTCCAAAAGATAGGATTATCTCTTGATGGAGTTTTTCCAGTTTTTACATTAGTAAACTCTGAAATTTTTTTCAATTTTATTTTCTTAGGATTAGAAACTGGGTCACCAAACATATCAATAAAAACAGATTTTGAAAGTTCATCTAGTTTTTTTATTGACTCTTTTCGCAAAGATATCAGCTCTTGTGCTTTATCCAAAACAGAAGCAATCTCTTTTTGTTTTGTAAGTGTTGGTAAATGCAGCTTGATTTTTTTTATATGACTTGGGCCAAAATTCAACTGTGCGGAACCCGTTATCAACTTACCTATTTGTTTTTTAAAACTAGTTGTCATCAAAAAGTAATAAAAGAAATTTATATGTAGTTTATTTTCATCTAGTGACTTGAATCTCATAGTACTAGTATTTAAACATAATGGTAAATCACTTTCAGTGATAAAAGAAATTTTATTATGAAAATTATTAATAACTATACCAGAACAAGCTATGAGTAAATCGCCATCATCAACTAAAAAATGACTATATTTCTGATAAGCTTCTTCTTCTGAAATGTATTTTTTTGTAGTGCTTAAATTAATCTTGTTATTATTTATATTTCCTACATTTAAAAGCTTTACCCCTTTATTTGTAAATTGCGATTTTCTGACACCTGGACCTTCTTGAAAAAATAATACATCAGGGATAGTAACCATCTTATTCAAATCAAGTCACCTAGTTCATCTATACCTTTACTTATCTTCTTATTGATAACTTTTATTTCTTTTAATATATCTTGTGGTTTTTCGTATTCTACTGTTTCATAAACTATTTCTTTGTATCTATTAATACTCAAATCAAAGTCATTTTCTTCTATCTCTTTTATTGGAACTAAAAAGCTTTTAGATGTTCTTTTATTGTCTTTTTCATTTTTTAGATTTTCATATCTATTTAAAATATCAGGTATATCAGAACCTTCACAAGGATCTCTATTATCATTTAATGTAAATCCATCATTTGTCATATCATAAAACCAAACATTATCATTTTTATGACCATTTGTTTTAGTAAAAAGCATAATTGCAGTACTAACTCCTGCATAAGGTTTAAATACTCCAGAAGGCATAGATATAATTGCATCTAGTTGTTGATTTGAAACTATTTCAGCTCTTAATTCTTTATGTGCTTTTGTTGAACCAAAAAGCACGCCATCAGGAATAATAACAGCACATTTTCCACCAATTTTAAGAGATTTTAAAATCAATGATATAAATAATAGTTCCGTTTTTTTAGTTTTTGCTACATCTAAAATAGGTTTTGCCACTTCATCAAAATCTAATGAACCTTTAAAAGGAGGATTTGCTAAGATTAAATCATATTTTTCTTCTTCATTTATATCAAACTTTGATAGTGCATCATTGTTTAAAATATGAGCAGCTTGGATATTATGAAGCATCATATTCATTGAAGCAATTCTTGCCATTGAAATATCAAAATCATTTCCATAAAAAAGATTTTCAAACTCTTTAGTATTTAATTCATCTAAAACTTCAGCTCTACTTTCTTTAATATATTCAATAGAATTAATTAAAAAACCAGCAGTACCACAAGCAGGATCATATATTTTATACTCACTTGTAATATTTGCATTTTTAAGCATTAAAGTAGTCATCATTTTAATAATATGACGGGGAGTTCTAAACTGTCCATTAGTACCAGCACTTGCTAGTTTTGAAAGTAAGTACTCATATAAATCACCCTTAATATCTTTATCTTCAAGATTAAGCTCATGAATTAAATCCACAACTTTTTGAAGTAGTTTTGATGTAGGAATTAAAAAACTTGCATCTTTCATATAATGAGAAAATGAACTTTGATTTGAAGATAAGTTTTTAATAAAATCAAATACATCATCTTTAAAGATTTTATACATATCTTCTGATGTTTTATCTTTTAAAGTATCCCATCTTAAGTGCTGTTTATTTGAAGGAAAGATATCAATAACAGTATCATCAAGTTTCTTTTTTTGAGTAATTTTCTTTTGGGCAGTATCTAAGCTTCTTATAAATATAAGATAAGTAAATTGTTCAATAACTGTCAAAGGATTAGAAATCCCACCAGTTCTAAATGTTTGCCATATTTTATCAACATTACTTTTTAGTTCATTTGTAATCATTATTATCCATTTGTATTTTGTTTTAAATTTTGAAATAATTTTACTATAACTAAGTAACTATTTTGCTTGAAAATTTGTTATTTTATTGATATTGACTAAAATGTATATATTTGATATAATTACGCATAATTCGCCTTCGGGCACACCCACTTTTTTAAGTGGGGCTAATAATATTTTTTAGTTTAACTACTATTTCAGCAAAATCATCTTTATTTATCATTCCTATTTTATTCATCAGTCTTTTTATGCTAAATACTTTTATTTGTAAAATCATTGCAGAATTTAAAACCTCTCCATTTTGTTTGTTTTTATATTTAAAACTATGAAAATAATCATTGCTTTTAATTGTACTAGTAAGAGGGACTCCTATAAATAAATCGTTTGTTAATTTGTTTATAATAATTACAGGTCTTGCAAAATTCTTATCTTTTCCATACTCTTCACTTCCAATATTTAATCCTATTTTTGCCCAAAATATTTCACGAGGTTTAATACCTATTTTTCTATTATTCTCATCGCAAACTTTTTTAATTTCATTCCATTTATCAAATTCTTTCATAACAGTTCCTCATCTTTAAACGATAAAAATCCATTCTTTGTAATAATAATATGATCTAATAGTTCAATACCTAAGAGTATTCCACATTCTTTGAGCCTTGAAGTTATATTTATGTCTTGAGTACTTGCTTTTAACACTCCACTTGGATGATTATGAGCTATTATTATGCTATTGGCCCTGTCTTCTAGTGCTGGGCTAAATACTTCTCTTGGATGAACCAAGGATTGATTTAATATACCTATACTTATGACTCTTTTTTTTATTATCTCATTCGCACCATTTAGTGTGATTAAAATAAAATATTCTTGTTGTTTGTTTTTGTATTCTTGCAGTTCTATATAAACATCACTGGCTTTTGTGATTTTAGCTTCGTGATGAGTTAAATATCTAGAAAAAAGCTCGTAAGAGGATAATAAAGTAGCTATTTTAGCTTTTCCTAAGCCTTTGATTTTAATCAAGTTTTCATAGTTTAAATTCTCTAAGTCATTATTGATAAGTTTTGTTACTTCTTTAGACAATACTAAAACATCTTTGTCTTTTGTTCCACTGGCAAAAATAACAGCAAAGAGTTCATATTCTTTTAAAGCTTTTGCCCCTTTTTTAAGAAGTTTTTCTCTGGGTTTATCAATATTTTCAAGTTCAATAATCTTTTTCATTTCTTTGCTTAATAATTAAATTTATTATATATTGTAGCAAATAAATACAATACTTACATCGTAAGTTAATAAAAATTAAAAATCACAACTCTAAAATAGGATTATTTTTTATAAAAAATGTATATGTAGATAATATTTAGTAAAAAAACAATCTTTCACAAGGCTCTTCCCCTGACTTTGTGAAAGCTAAATCTTTTTATTTTTTAACGGAAATAGGCGTGGACTGTTCGAGCGTGAAGAAATGTGCTCTTTAGCACATTTTCTCACAGAGAGTGCAAGCACAAGAGTAGGTTCCAGAGCCTAGTTAAACAAATAAAAACATTTAGGGACCCGAAGGGCTTTATCAATGTGTCAGTTGCTTTCTTGTTTCTTCTTTTCAAGAAAAGAAGAAAAAAAAGCGCAAAGGTAACTTTGTATGAGCTCTTTGTAAAATAAATATAAGAGTCATATTTACTCTTTTACCTGAATCCTTATTATCAAATAGAGCTCTTTAGAAACTTAATTAAAAGTTTTCAAATTTTGTCTTTAATTTATTCTTGCTAAGAGGATAGATGTTAGAATAGTATTACTTAATACTATAAGGAGATTAGATGTTTGGAATACTTAAAACTTTACTATTTTTAATTTTATTCTTTTATTTACTTTCTGCAATTATTCTTTATATTTTTCAAAGAACTTTTATTTATTTTCCTTCTGCTTTTGTAACTCATGATTTTAAGAATGAAGTGTTCTTAAATGAAGGGGAGAGTATTAATGTTATTGTTTTGAATGAAAACAAAAAAAAGGCTCTTGTGTATTTTGGTGGTAATGCAGAAGCAGTTGTATACTCTGCTTTATCTTTGCAAGTGTTATTTCCTGATCATAGTGTGTATTTAGTTAATTATCGTGGATACGGTGGCAGTACTGGAACGCCCAAGGAAAAAGCACTTTTTTCGGATGCTTTATATATTTACGATGAACTTATCAAAAAACACGCTTCTATTTCTATTATGGGAAGAAGTCTGGGATCTGGCATTGCCACCTATTTAGCTTCCAAAAGAAGTATTGATAAATTAATTTTAATTACGCCTTATGACAGTATTCAAAAGCTTGCACAAAAGAGATTTCCTCTTTATCCTATGGCTCTTTTATTAAAAGACAAATACGATTCTATAAAAAGAATTAATAAAATAAAAGGAAAAGTACTTATAATAATGGCACAAAATGATAAAACAATACCTTTTAAACATTCCCAAAACTTAATAAAAAACTTTCCAAAAGAACAAATTACAGTAAAAATGATTTTAAATAAAGAACACAATGATTTATCAAACGACAAAGAATATGATGCAGTTATAAAAGCTTTTATTCAAAATGATAAATAATTGCGAGAACTGAATCGGAAGTGATGTAAGTAAAACAATCTTTCAAAAGGCTCTTTCCCCTGACTTTGATAAAGCTAAATCTTTTTATTTTTTACCTTATTGCAAAGATATTTGACTTTTACAGTCACTTATGACATAATAGAAGTATTAAAAGGTCATTTATGACCTATTATATTATTTGATAAGGTTTTATTATGACTAGATTACAACTATTAGAAAGAGTAAAAGCAAGAAGAAAAGAACTAGGGATTACAATAGATAATCTTGCTCAAATATCACACTTAGGGTATAAGACATTATCAAGATTTTTTGCAGGTTCAGATGTAAAATTGAGTACTGTTGAAAAAGTGACCCAAGTATTAGGTTTAGATTTTGCAGGAAATGAAACAGTTAGTATTGATGATTTAAGAGATAAAAGAGCAGAAAAAAAAGCTATATATATTATTTCTTTAGTTCAAGATACTTCTGCGCTGGAAATGCAAGGTTTAGAAAGCGATGCTATTAAAATTTTAATTGCAGATACAAAAAAAGAGTTTCTTGTAGGAGAATACAAGAAAAACTTATGGGCAAGTTAATTAAATCAATATGAAAGATACAACAAAAATAAAAGGTGCAACATATAATGATGATATATCTGGTTTATTACTTGATACATCTAAACAATATACGATTCAAGATATTTATGTTTATGAAGCTAAAAATATAACAAAAGCTACATTAAAATATTTATCAGCAAAACCTGATAATAAAATGGCACCATTATCTTTTGAATGGTTTGTATTCTTGCATAAAGAAATGTTTGGAGATGTTTGGGACTGGGCAGGTAAATTAAGACAAGTAGAGTTAAGTATAGGAGTAAAAGCTTATTTAGTTTCTACTGAATTAAAAAAACTAGTAGATGACTTAGAATACTGGCATAAAAATAAAAGTTTCGAAGTAATAGAAATTGCTGCTAGAACTCATCATCGAGCAGTACAAATTCATCCATTTAAAAATGGTAATGGTAGATGGTCAAGAATGATTGCTAATATATATTTAAAACAAAATGGTTTAAGTCCCACTAAGTGGAATGAAAATCTTTTGGCAAAAGTAAATCTTCATAGAGATGATTATATTAATTCACTAAAAGAAGCAGATAATGGAGATTATAGTAAATTAATTCAATTACAAAGTAATAGAATTTGACAAGAGTTCAGGGGAAACAATATTAAATTATTGCACTAGTATCTTGAACATACATTTGAGGATTAAAAAGGGCAGAACCACTCTTCATATTAATCTAGAAAATTGAATTGTTTTTTTATAAGAAGTGATGTAAACATATAGAATACTTAGTAAGTAAAACAATCTTTCAAAAGGCTCTTCCTCCTGACTTTGAGAAAGCTAGATCTTTTTATTTTTTAACGGAAAAAGGCGAGGATTGTTCGAGCGTGAAGAAATGTGCTCTTTAGCACATTTTAGTAGGTTCCACAGTCTAGTTAACAAATAAAAATATTTAGGCACCCGAAGGGCTTTATCAACTCGTCAGTTGCTTTCTTGTTTCTTCTTTTCAAGAAAAGAAGATGCCGGAATGTAATGACTAAATTCTGCTTGCAGACCAAAAAAAGCGCAAAGGTTACTTTGTATGAGCTCTTTAGTAATAACGAGAGTAAATATGAAAGATAACTTATGATACGTAAATTATTTTTGTTTTAGTACTTTTGCATTTGTTTCTTTTATGCTGTCATACTTATCTGACATAAGTACAAACATATAAGCAAAAGAAGATAGAATCACTATAATTATTACAATATTTCTCATTATTTTTCTTTCTTGTTTTTTGAGGTTTTTATACTTGAAATAAGAAAACTTTTACAGTTTTTTATAAATACAAAGGTAAAAACACATAAGCTAAAAGTAATAAGAAGAAGGGCGTTTACAGCACTAGGAAAGAGGCCTAAACTTGATGCTAGAAGCAAAATACTTAGACTTATAATGAAAGGGAAAACCATTTTGATAAGAAGTGAGAACGTACTGGAAGAAAAAATCAGAAGTTTTATACTTGCATAAACGCCAGTACTCATATACGTTAAAAGTTCATCATGCCCTTCAAGTGTTTTTATATTAAATGTAAAAGTATTCATTTCTTTATGTATTTTGCCAAACATTTATATCCCTAAATTATTCAAAAATTTAGCTTTAGTCTACTTTAATTTTGCACTGTTTTTGATTAAACATTACATTCTTAAGCTTGCTTTAAATATCTGGCTTTTTTATGCAAAAATTCTGTCATATCCTCGCTTGAAAGAGGTTTAGAATACAAATAACCTTGAATCACGTTACAGCCATTTTCTAACATAAACTCTTTTTGTTCGTTTGTTTCTATACCTTCTGCAATGACTTCTAGGTTTAAACTCTTGCATAAAGTAATAATTGTTTTACTAATAGCTGCATCTTGAATATCTTTTGGCAGATTATTAACAAATGATTTGTCAATTTTTAATTTATTAATAGGAAGGTTTCTAAGATAAGAAAGGGACGAATAGCCCGTTCCAAAATCATCAATTGCAATTGAAATACCTAAGTTATTAAGATCTTGTAAAAGTTGGATTGCTTTACTGGGATTTTGCATAATTTGACTTTCTGTGATTTCAAATTCAATACACTCATAAGCGCATTTTTCATCACTTAACAATTTTTTAATAAAGCTGATTAAATCATCTTTCTCAAGCTGTTTTATTGCCAGATTAAGAGAAAGTTTTCCTGTTTCAAATCCTTGGTCATGCCAGATTTTTAATTGGGCTAATGCTTTTTTCATAACAATTCTATCCAGTTCTATAATCATGCCACTTGCTTCTGCAAGAGGTATGAATTTATCAGGAGATATTAATCCAAGCGTTGGGTGATTCCATCTAACCAGCGCTTCCATACCAACTAAGGTATTATCATTGGCATCTATTTGGGGTTGATAATAAACAATGAGTTCATCCTCTTTTAAAGCTTGTCGTAGTGCAGTTTTTAAAAGTACTCTTTGCAATGCTTTTATTGTCATTTCTTCATCATAAAAACAGTAGTTACTATAATCATCTTTTTTTGCTTCATACATAGCTGCACTAGAGTTTCTTAAGAGTGTGTTTGAGTCATACCCATCACTTGGATAGATGGAAGCACCTATACTTATGGTTGTGTAAAGCAAATTATCACCTACAAGAAAAGGTTCTTTAAAAAGTTTTAGAATATTGTTTATAAAAGAAGAAATATCCTCAAGGCTTTGTATATCATTTAAAATAATAGTAAATTCATCTCCCCCTAGTCTTGAAAGGGTGTCACTGTCTCTTATTTTACTTTTTATTCTTTGTGCTACTTGCACGAGTATTTCATCTCCTACTTGATGGCCTAGAGAATCATTTATTTCTTTAAAACTATCCAAATCTATGAATAAAATGGCCAGTTTATTGCGGTGTCGTCTTGAAAATTTAATTGCTTGTTCCAATCTGTCTAAAAAAAGAACTTTATTGGGCAAAGAAGTCAAAGAATCATAGTTCATTTGATATTCTAATTCTTTTTTTTGTATGTCCAATATTTTCAAACTTTTTTCCAGATCTTGGTGCGTACTTTTTAATTCCAGTTCTTGTGTTTTTTGTTCTGATATGTCAATATCCAAACAAAACATTTCTGGAGAGTCACTGTTTTCACCCAACATAATGTGTGAAGAATATACAAAGATACTAGAACCATCTTTTTTATGTAACAATAATTCACCTGAAGGAATAGGAACTCCTTTTTGGCACCAGTTTGCATGAAATAGAATTAAATCCTCTTTCATATAACTAGGAATAATTAGATCTTCAAGTTTTTTTCCAAGAGCTTCTTGTTCTAAAAAACCATACATATCTTCACTTGCTTTATTCCAGTAGATAACTTCTCTGTTTTTATTATATCCTTGAACTGCTATATTTGGTATTTTACTAATGAGCTCAAGAAATTTGCTTTCATTATCGTAAATCATAGGCTTTTCCTATCAGAACATATTTGATATTAAAAGTTTATCATGGCTAGACTTGCGCAATATTAATTTATAAGGTAGTTCAATTTCATTATACTTATTGGGAATTTATTTAGAATAATGGTAAAAATAAAATTACTAATATTCTTTAAAATGGTAGTAAATAAGCTGTACATAGTCTTTAGATTATAAATATGAAACTTTAGTATGCTTTTTATATAATTTTATCCTTAAATGATACACAGAATGGAATAAAATTATTTTTATCCATTATATATTTACTTGTTAATATATATATTGATACAGAGTGTGCTTGCTTTGAACATAAATTTTATCTAATAATCTTTTATCTTTCAAGTATGAATAAAATTATCTTTTTTTTAAATAGAATGATAATTAATAGAAAAGGCTTGTTCAAATTGAATCTTTTTTATTTAAGGTTACTAAAATTATTTTTATTTTATTCTGATAGAAAATTTGGATATTTTCTATCAAGAGTAGCTTGAAATAGATGTGTAAAGAGCAAGATGAAGTAAATATTACTAAAATACTTACAGCTTCATAAATCTTTTAAATATATTATTTTTATTATTATTTTTAAAGTTTATTTAACTAATATATAATATGTAATATCTAAGAAGGAATAATGTGAAAAATTTTGTAAAATATTTTTTAATTATGTCTATATTGTTCTCTTCTTCTTTATTTGCCAAAACATTAAAAATTGCAACTCCTTCTGATATCCCACCTTATTCTTTTATTAATGCTGAAAACGAAATTTCGGGAATGTTTATTGATTATTGGCGTTTGTGGTCAGAGAAAACGGGTGTTAAAATTAAGTTTATCCCCTCTTTTTGGAATGAAACCTTAGATAATATAAAAAATAAAAAAGTTGATATTCATTCTGGTTTATTTAAAACGAAAAATAGAAAAGAGTATTTGAAATATTTAAATGCAATTTATAATGTGAATTCCAGTATTTTTGTATTAAAAAACAAAAATATACATACAATAAGTGAGCTAAATGGAAAAACCCTTGGTTTCTTAAAAGGAACATATTTTGAAACATATTTTGCCAAGAACTATCCTTTAATACATACCAAAACATATCTTGATTATAAAGATTTTAAAGAAGATGTAATGAACAATAAAATAGATGCGTTCATTGATGATGATATTATTACATGGATGAATATCATTAGATATTTTGATTACAATAAAGTTAAAAAAATAGAAGATTTTTCTTTGAATAAGTCGTTTTATGCTGCTATTAAAAAAAATGATAAAAACTTAGAAAAAATTGTACTTGAGGGTATGAATAAAATTAATACGAAAGATTTGATAAAATTAGAAAAAAAATGGATTATAAATAAAGACCAGCATTCCCTTTCTTTGATAAAAGAAAATGATATTTTAAGCCTTGAAGAAAGAATATATTTAAAGAAGAATACAAATGTTAGTCTTGCTTTATTAAAAGACTGGAAGCGTATGAGTTTTTATAATAAAAAAATGGAAATATCTGGTTTTCATGTAGATTTATTAAATCAAATAAATGAAAATCTAAATAGCAAAATAGGATATAAGGTATTTGATTCCTGGTCAAAAGCGTATAAAGCCAGTAAAAACGGCCAAAGTAATGGAATATTTGGTTTATCTTGGACAAAAGAAAGAGAAGAGTTTTTTTCCTATTCTTCTGCATATTTTTTTTCCCCAATGTATTTAGTGACCAGAAAGTCAGATACTTCTATTCAAGATATAGAAAACCTTGATAATAAAATAGCAATTGTTCATAATAACTCAATAGCTGAGGACATACTTCAAAAAAAACAAAAAAATGTAAAAATTATATATTCCAACAATCAAATAGACATACTCAATAAGATTAAAGATAAAACGGCTGATTTTACTATTCAAGATGATCCACATGAATATGATTTAGAAAAATACAAACTTCAAATTAAAAAAATGTTTTTTCTTAAAGAGGGTGAATTCCATATTGGAACAAAAATAAATGATAAAATTTTTACCTCTATTATTGATAAAGGTCTTAGATCTATTAGTAAAAAACAAATGCAAATAATTAAAAATAAGTGGGCAAATCAAAAGATAAAAAATTCTGTTTTTACGAATGAAGAATTAAAATATATAAAAAATTCCCCTGTTCTTAATATTGGAATTGAAGAGTGGAAACCGGTTCTTTATGCTACTGATGCTAATAAAATGGGAGGTTTAGCCGGAGAAATCTTGGAACTCATTTTTAAAAAATCATCTTTAAAAATCAACTTAGTTAATAATAACTGGAATAATTTATTAAACGATTTTAAAGATAAAAAGATTGATATTTTACCTGTGGTGTATTATGTAAAAGAGAGGGAGTCTTTTGGATTATACAGCGATCCGTATATTAGTATCCAGGATTATATTTATGTAAAAGAAGAGAATAAAGATGTCTCTTCTTTCAAAGATCTAAAAGGGAAAAAAATTGCTCTTGTAAAAGGTTATGCAAGTGTAGGTTTTATAAAAGAAAAATTTCCAGCTATAAATATAATAGAAACATCAAGTGTGGAAGAGTCTATTTTAAAACTTATTAATAATGAAGTAGATGCTATTTTTGAATCTCAAATTGTAGTTGAGCATAAATTGAATGAATTATTAATTAAAGGCTTAAGAGCAATTCGGCAAAGCGAGATTAAAATAAATCAAATACATATGTTTTCTAAAAAAGATGATTTTATCTTGCAAAGTATTTTACAGAAGTCTTTATATCTGATTTCAACAGAAGAGAAAAATAGAATTATCTCAAAATGGTTAAAAAAAGAAAAAATAAAAAAAGAGCTAAATATTATATTTGATAAAAAAAGAGAACCTTTTATCTTTTCTAATTCGTATTTAAAAGGAATTGAATTCGATTTAATTAAAGAAGTTTTTAAAGACTATAAAACAAAAATCAATTATTCTAGTTCAAATTATGAGAATATTTACAATACTTTTAAAAATAATGATTCCTTTGATATGCTTTCTTCTATTAAAGAAAGAAACGATGAATTTTATTATTCAAATGATTTTATTACTTTAAGTAATGTTTTTATTACAAGGGTAAAAGATAATATTACGATTAACAGTGTAAAAGATTTAAAAGACAAAAAAATAGTAGCATTTCCCAATGCCCACATGTTTTCTAGTAAAGAATTTTATTCTATGTTCAAGCCTGAAACAAGAGAAGATAACTATACAGAAGAAGAGGATCACAAAGCAATAAAACTTTTTTTAGATAAAAAAGTTGATATTATATTAATGGACAATAATATTTTTAAATGGCACTTGAAATATATGAGTAATACCCAATTATCTGAGTATAAATTTAATTATCTTAAGGGCTCGAATAATACCTTGAAACTTGCTTTTAAAAATGAAAATCTACGAAATATATTTAATAAGAATTTAGAAAAAATCAAAGAATCAGGTACTTATCAAAAAATTATCAATTCTTATATCTTATATGATAAAAAAGCTAAAGTTGAAGTACTTACGCTTTTATCCAAACTCTTGTCAAAATACATCTTTGATCATAATACGCTTGAAATTAAAAATATTATAAATATTTTTACTTCAATGTTTTATATCAAAAACATTGAAGTTTATGATAATAATGAACTTTTATATTCTTCTTCAAAAGAAGTACTGAAAGAGGCAATGATTTTTGATAGTTTTTATTTCCTTTATAATCATCCTACTAAAGTAGGTTATTTAAAGCTCACTTTTAATGAAAAACTATTATCCTCTTCAACCCTTATTCCTGATATAAACAAGTTTAAAAATCTTCTCTCGTATGAATATGTAAAAAATATATATAGGGAGTTTTCTTATTTATCAAACAAAATTGAATTTTCAAAAAAAGAGAAACTTTTTATCAAAAATAATCCCATTATTAGATTTTCTGAAACTAATTTAGAACCTTTGGTTTTTATCAATGGAGATAAAATAATTGGTTTAGTAATGGAATATATCAAAATAATAGAAGATACAACATCCTTAAAATTTGAGTTTGTTAAAAAAGATACACGACTCGATGTCATAAAAGGTTTTGAAAACAAAGAATTAGATATTTTACCTTCTTATTCAAATTTAGCATTAAAAATAAATGATGCAGTTTTGTCAAATATTTATGAACGTTTTAACTATATTCTTGTGACAAAAGAGGATGAGAATTTTACTAATAATATAAACGATTTAAAAAATAAAACCTTGGTGTTGCCTAAAGATTTGACTGCCTATCATTTTATTAAAGAAAACTATCCTTTTATAAAAATAATTGAGACCAATACACTTAAAGAAGCTTTTGACTTAGTTGCTAAAAATAAAACGTATGCAACGATAGAACACTCTGCAATTGCATCGTATTATATTAAAAATTTTTTTCCCTCTTTAAAAATAACAGGTGTATTAGAGAATAAATATCAGCACAGTTTTTTAGTACAAAAAAACAAAACGGAGCTTTTATCTATTATAAATAAAGTCCTTGACTCTATTAGTTTTGAGAAAAAAAATGAGATAAGACATAAATGGATTAAAACAAAAATAAATACAGCCGTAGATTATGAAATCATCTATGAAATGATTTTTGTTTTTGTGCTCATTTTATCAATCATTTTATATTTTTTAAATAAAATATCTAAAAATAAAAATCACATAGAAAAAATAAATCTTAAACTAAATGCGAGTGTAGAAGACTTATCTCTTATAAAAGATGAACTTGAAGATTCAAATGAAGAATTACAAAGTACTATTGAAAATTTAAAACAGACACAAGAACAATTAATTGATGCAGAAAAAATGGCATCTTTAGGAAGTTTGGTAGCGGGTGTGGCACATGAAATTAATACCCCAATAGGCATAGGGCTAACAGGAATATCTCATTTGGAAGAGCTTACCTCTGAAATTAGTAAAGAATATAGTAATCAAAAAATGACGCAAAGTGAGTTCGAAGAATATTTAGACAATAGCAAAGAATTGAGTTTTTTAATACATAGAAATCTTGAAAAAGCAGCGGCACTGGTACGCTCTTTTAAACAAGTTGCTGTGGATCAAAGTAGTGAAGAAAAAAGAGAGTTTAATTTAAAAAAATACTTAGATGAAATATTACAAAGTATTCATTCAGTGACTAAAAAATCAAATATTAAGATAAATATATCTTGCCCCAATGATATAAAAATAAATTCTTATGCCGGTGCTTATTCTCAAATTATTACAAATTTAATAATGAATTCACTTATACATGGTTTTAAAGAAAAAGAAGAAGGTGAGATAAGTATTACTGTTTTAAAAGATCAAAATGAGTTAAAAATTATTTATAAAGACAATGGAAAAGGGATAAAAAAAGAAAACCTTAGTAAAATATTTGATCCATTTTTTACAACAAATAGAAATAATGGTGGCTCAGGTTTAGGACTAAATATCATATACAATATTATTGTATCCAGATTAAATGGTAGTATTAAGTGTTTAAGTCAAGAAAATAAGGGAGTAGAATTTATTATTCTATTAAAACTAACTAATAGTACAAATACTCAGTAAATGATGTTAAGGATTTTACTAGATTGTTAGATATCTGAAAGCCAAGATATGAACCTTGTTTTAATACAGCCCTTAAAAGTACATGAAAACTAAGTTATATTCTTATGTTATTTAATAAATTATTTTGACACTGTTTTCTTGAAGTTCATTAATTCTTCAACTCTTTTATAAATAGGAGGAGCTTAAAAGCTCTCCCATTCTTCATTGTTCTTGTTTTCACGTATTTCTTTATTGGCTGGTTTTATTGTTGTTCTTGAGTGAGGGGCTCTTCTTTCTTCGTATTTAATCGTGCTAATATTTTCAGATGGTTTTTCAAGCATATTTTTACTTACCATTGTATCTTTTCCTATAAACTCTTTTTTGTTTGCATTGGAGACAATAAGTTTTGCAATGTTATCTGTTTGATTGGCGATATCTTGAGTTTTACTTGAAATAGCAGCATTCTCTTGCGTTTTTTTATCAAGTGACGCCACTGCAGCATTGATTTGTTCAATACCTGTTTGTTGTTCTTTACTGGCACTCTCAACATCTTTTATTAAACTAATTGTTTTAGAGATATTGCCATTAAGCTCAGAATACCCAATACTCATTTTAGCTGCTATTGATTTACCATCATTTGCTTTTTTAGTTGCATTTTCTACGAGGGCCTTTATTTCATTTGCTGCTTCTGCTGATCTTGATGCCAGATTTCTGACCTCTTGAGCTACAACGGCAAACCCTTTACCTGCTTCCCCTGCAGTTGCAGCTTCAACAGCAGCATTAAGAGAAAGAATATTTGTTTGAAAGGCGATTTGATCAATGACGGATATCGCATCATTAATAGCACTTACTTGTTTATCTATTTCATTCATGGCTGTAGTTGTTTGTCCTGCTAAGGACTCTCCTTCTTTAGCCGAAGTATTTAAGGCGTTTGCATAACCTGCCATTTCTACTACATTTTGCGTATTACTAATAATACTGGCCGTCATTTCTTCTAGCGCTGCTGATGTTTCTTCAAGAGCACTCGCTGATTCATTTGAATTATTATTTAAGATATTTACATTTTCCAGTAAAACTTCACTACTGTTGCCAAGGGTTAAACCATTGTCTTTATTCTCTACTAACATTTCATTAATAATATCTGCGAGGGCATTTAACCCTTCTGCTGTTTTTCCCGTTTCTCCTTGAATTCTATGAGTAAAATCAAGTTGTTGGTATGACTTAAGTGCATCAGTAACTTTATTTAAATCTTCTGTTACATTTTTAGCCATTACTGCTAACATTTCATTAATAATTGTTTTTAACTCTTCAAGTCCTACGTTTTCCGTTGATTTTTTAACCGTTTGTTTAATCTTGCCATCTTTTACAAGAGAAACAACTCTTTTTACATCATCAATTAATGCAGCATCTTGGTCTTTTAAGGATTTGATTTTTGTGATGTTTTGATTAACGGCATGTGCCATTTCACCAATTTCATCATTCGTATGCACATCAATGGTTCCAGAATATTCTGTTTCATTGTTTAAATATTTAAAGAAATTAATTAATGAATCTTTGAAAATATACATATTAGGAATTAATTTTCTATTAACATAAAATAAAAACGCGAAGAATAAAAACGCAAATCCAGAAAAGATAAATAAGATCAATAAATAGTTTGCATTGGTTTCACTGGCACTTTGCACTTCTTTTGATGTTCTTTCATCAAGTGCAGCCATAAAATCATCAATTGGTTTTACAATTTTTGCTTTTTCAGCATGGTATTTATTAGAGTGTGTAAGTTTAACTGCCAGCGCATTATCTGGGTTCTTTTTAATTGTGAACTTACCATTTGCATCCTCAAATAAACCTTTTGCAGCATTCATTGCTACTGTCTCTAATTGTATAAGGTCATTGGAATTCTTTTGTGCTTCGGCTAAATATGCGAACTCTGCTTTTGTAAATCCAGCATCTTTCATCATTTTATTTAAGGATATCTTTTCCCCATCAGGTTTAGGTTTTTGTCCATATTCTAATACTAAATCCCAGTAGATTCTATTGTAATTTTGAGGTCTTTCTTTCTCTCCATTTCTAATATTAATAATATCCCAGTACATCTTTTCGTATTTAGAATCACTTGTAGCAGAAAATGTTCGAGCTAACCTCGTTAAATCATCAGAACTTTGCCTCATTTCATACGCTAATAATAGCGACTGTACTTTTCTATCTTGAATTTTTTTAACTTCACTTGCCTGATTATTAATCAAACTTACTAAAAATAATATTGTAGCGATTACTACAACTCCAGCTAACATTAAAGATCGTAAAAATAGTTTGAAACTCATGACATATCTCCTATTTATAATTTTTAAAATACTGAAAATAGACGTATTTTTTATTATGTAACTTAGAGTATTCTCTAAATAAACTTTTGATAATGTTAAGATAATATTATATTAAGGGGTGTTAAGTTGTGTTTAATAAACTGTTAATCATTTATTAATAGTCATATAGTTATTTATTTACCTAGAATCACGTAAAATTAGCAATAATATCTTGATTAAATAATAAATCAATTTTTTAACTTGATTGGATATGTGTTTAATTTCTTTACAATAGTTTTTACTCATAAGAGTATTAAACTAATTGACTTAAGTTTTAAGGGTTTTAAAAAGAGAGTATAAATATTGGATTGTTGGATCTTTTTCAGAGTGTTTAAGTGGAGCTGTAGAGGATTGAACCATGCTTTATAAATGGCTATACATGGGTTTTATTTTCCGTATACCCCTAAAAGTACCCCATAAATATGAAGTTTTTTATTTTAAGGAATAGATCTTTTATCTAATAAAAATATTATCTTGTAGTTTTTGTATCTTAAAAAGTGTATTTTAAGTGCATATTAAATACTTTGTTCCTCTTCCTGCTGTATTTTCTTTTTGATAAATACATTTTTTATCTAATAATTCTTTTATATCTCTTGTTGCAGTTGCCGAACTAGCTTTACTCATACTAATATATTTTGCTTTTGTTAAGTCACCTTCAAAATTATTAACACCTATATCCAAAATTTTATTTAAAACTTTTTGTTGACGTGCATTTAAATTGTCATCTTTATGAATATCCCAAAAATTTGTTTTAATTTTAATATATGTTAATTTATTTAATATTTCATTTATTGATTCTATAAATGTTTCTAAAAACCAAATAAGCCAAGTTGTTATGTCCAAAGGATCTGTTTTCTTTTTAAATCCAGTAGTTGCTTCTAGTGCTTTATAATAGTTTTTTTTATTTTTATTTATTTCTTTTGAAAAAGAATATAGTTTTGAATTAGATGATTTTTCAATTCTAGAGAATACTAGATCTCCAATAGCTCTTGAAATTCTTCCATTTCCATCATCAAAAGGATGAATAACTAAAAACCATAAATGTGCTATTGCTGATTTTATTACAGTATCTTCTGTTTTATTAAACCATGTTAGGAAATTATGAACTTCATCAAAAAGAATATTACTTGGAGGTGCTGTGTAAAATAGTTTTTCACTGCCTGTTCCTCTTGAACTTACAATATTCATTTCACCTTCATCTCTAAAGTTTGCAACATTAATTTTAATACCTTCACTATAACCACTAGGAAATATAGCCGCATGCCATGCAAAAATCTTTTCAATTTCTAGTTCTTGTGAAAAGTTTTTGTTAATGTCAAATTGAATAGAGACTAAATTATCTGTTTTATGTTCTGTATCTTCATATCTATAGTCACCAATCCCAAGTTTTTTTCTTATGGAAGCTCTAACACTTTCTCTTTTAAGATAATCACCTTCTATTGCAGAAGTACTCATTGTTTCATCTATAATCGCTTCTTCTTTAAAATCATCAAGTTTTTCTTTATTAAGTATGCTTAAATATCCACTTAATTTACCTTGTTTATAAGAAGCATGTGTATATAATTTTTCAATTATATCTCTGTCATAGGTAAAATTTGGATAGTTTTTTTGTTCCCAAATCCATCTTTTTATAAGCACTTTTAATCCTTCTCTTCCCATAATTTTATTAATGATGTGTATTTTTAATATTTACACATCATTTTTGATTCGTAATAATAACACAAATGATGCGATAAGTAAAGTTTTGCACATCATAAATGATTCGCAAATTAAATTATACTTATTCAAAAGGAATATATTTTGATTCAAATTTATTTTTAACCATGCATCAATTTTATCTTCTGCTCAAACGATAATTCTTGGACTTAGTTTTATTAAAAAACATATATAAAAAGGTAAATATAAGGAAGTGTTTTTGTTGGATAGTGTTTTTGGTGGAGATGTGGAGGATTGAACTCCAGTCTTAAAACAAATCAAATTAGCGTCTACATGTTTAGTAAAAGATTGATTAATTTCACTTTATAAAAGATCAACCTGCAAGGCTCTTAAAAAGCTAAGATTCTAAATGTTTTCTAAGAAGCAAATCAACTTTCTTAAAATAAGCTATTGGGGGTGAGCCCATTTAGTTCTACCTATATAGCATCAGTAGAATGGACCTCCTAGTCTACGACCCAATAAAGGGGAGTCTAAATTAAAACTTACGCTGCTGCGTAAGCTGGAGAATAATTATTATTATTTGCGTTTAAAAAAAATGAACCGTCTAACGGCATGTTCAGGCCGACATGCAACTAACCCTCTTTGCTCCAATCGATACCATGTCATCCCCGATTGTAGTGTTTGAGTGTTAAAAACGAAGTATAACCTAAAACAACTGAAAGCTTGATGAATCTATTGGCTTAAAGCCCCGGAGCTTTCCACATTGAAGTAGTAAGATTCATATCTACTAGTTTTAATTGCTCTTCATACACTTGAATCCATTTTTCTCTTATTATTCTATAGGTTTGAGTATTTGCTCTGTTTGCTTCATATTTTCTATCCCATTGAACTAATTGAGAGGAGGCGTCTTCTAAACTTGAAAATATTCCAGCTCCAACTCCAGCACTCATAGCAGCACCTAAAGCTGTAGCTTCTGTTACTTTTGGAATCTTGATTGTGCATCCTGTTACATCTGCTAGAATTTGAGGCCATAAAGTGCCTTTACTAGCGCCTCCTGCAAATACTATTTCTGTAATTTCAATTCTTGAGAATTCTTTTATCTTTTCTAAATTTATAGCTGAAACAATACAAGCATTTTCTTCTAAGCTTCTAAACATTGACGCTTTATTACACGTACTAGCATCTAATGAAAGATTAATAAAACTAGGGCTTGCATGATACCACTTGCCGTATTTCATTGAATCTGAAAAGATTGGAATTATGCCGTATGAACCAATAGGTACTTCTTTTGCTTTTTCTTCTAAAATCTCATAAACATCTACATCTTTTTCTTTGGCTTGAAGTTTTTCTAAATCACAAAAAGCATCTCTGAACCATTTCATTACAAGGCCTGAGAAAAAAGTAATTCCTTCAGCTTGAGAAAGTGAAGAAATTACATGAGGGTTTACTCTAATATTCATAGAAGAAGGAGGAGGAGTGTTTTTAGGAATATTTACAATTTGTTGCCAAAAAGAACCGCCTAAGATTGCAACATCTCCCTCTTTTACTACTCCTAAACCTGCACTTCCTAATTGAACATCACCACCACCCATTACTACTTTTGTAAGGGTTTTAAGGCCTGTTAATTCTGCTGCTTCTTTTGTGACATATCCAATAGAAGTACCTGTTTCATAAATAGGAGGAAAAATATCATCTTTTATTCCCGCTTTTTTAGCAAGCTCTTTTTCCCAAGTTCTTTCTTTGAGATTAAAAATACCAGAGGTTCCAGCATTACTAGGTTCGCAGGCTATTACGCCTGATAGTTTGGCTAAAATCCAATCTGAAAGCATGGACATAGTATGCACTTGGGCATAAATCTCAGGTTTATTGTTTTTAAGCCATAAAATACGAGGAAGTGCTCCTAAAGCAAAGGTTTGTCCTGAGATATCGTAGGCATCTTTTTCAAAATACGCATCTTGTTTTTGCAGCTCTTGAACTTCTTTTGAAGCCCTTGAATCTACATTAGCAACTGCCCATAACTCAACACCATTTTTATCGTATAAAACAATTCCTTCTCTCATACTTGTAGCACTTAGAGCTAAAATATCATTGGCATTAATAGACGCTTTTTCTATACATGTTTTAATACAAGATATTACTAAGGGCCAGTTCTTTTGATAATCAAAACTCATAGAATTAGGAATACCACTTTCTTCTAAGTGCATCCATTCTTTTTGCTCCATTGATATCTGATTTCCAATCATGTCAAATAAAACGGCTCTTATACTTCCAGTTCCTGCATCTATTGCTAATAAATATTTCATATTATACTTTCATATTTGATTTTAGAATTTATTTTTTCTTTAATTTAATTTGTTCTAATTCCCAATATTCCATTTCAAAACAATCTTTTAATGAAATGGCTTTATACGCACCTAAATCTGCTGCTTTTAGTACGGCTTCAAGGGTATGAGAAACAATATCATTGATAATTGAAGCTTCTTTTTCATTCTTTCCAAACGTAACCACACCTACATTTTGAATTACTGCATAATTGGGAGCTGGGTTTAAACAAATCTCATCTGTTTTAAAAGACTCAAAGTATTTTTTGTACTCAATAATATAGTTTTGTAACTCTTCTTGAATGTTTTGATTTTCTTCTAATACTAAAGGATTTCTTTTGGTTCTAATAATATGCTCAGGCGTTAATAAACCTTGAGTTACTTTTTCTCTTAGATTATTTTGTGAAGCATAATGCAGTGCAAGTGGACTTTGGTTTATATGTAAAGTAACATCAAAACCTTTTGTTAAAGAAATGGCTTCTTTTAATGTTTCGTAATCAAAGTCATTTGATTTAGGCTCTTTTTCAAGCTTGATACAGGTGTTTTTTTCTAAAAAGTCTTCTGCTAGAGATACTGCCGCAATCATTTTGTCATAAGCTTCTTTTGAATGTTCATCAAAAGTAAATATTCCATGATTGTGTAAGATTATACCTTCACACTTGTCCCAATCATATCCACGTGTATCATCATATATTTGTTTTGCAAGAATAAAACCAGGCATTACATAAGGAATGATTAGGAAGTTAGGATATAACTCTTTTATTAATTTAATTCCATTTGTAGTATTTGAAATAGTTACTACTGCATCTGCATGAGTATGATCTACAAATTTAAATGGAATTAGCGCATGTAAGATTGCTTCAACAGAAGGATTGGGTGCTTCTTTATTTATCATGGCAACTTTTTGTTGAGATACCATATCTTTATCACTTAAGCTTTCAAGTTTTGCCATCTCTAAAAGTACATCCAGTTTAACAGGAGCAAAACCTTCTTCTTTAATAGAAACCAAATCCCAACCGCTTCCTTTTACTAAAAGAATATCTTCTTTATTGATTATTGTTTTAACAGAAGTGTTTCCACCTCCATGAAGTACCAATTCATCTGAACGTCCTAAGAGATTTGAGGTATATACTCTTTGCTCTAAATCACTTTTATAGTTTTTTGCTTCTTCTTGTGTCCATAAATTTTTCATAATTACCTACAGTGTTTCTAATTCTAGAGAGTTTTTGTCTGCACAAAATACTTCAAAATTTGCTTTATAGTGTTTATAATGCGCGCTTATTTTATGTCCATCTAAAGATGCTTCGTTTTCCCATGATTCTAGAACTATGAATTTTTCTTTTTGTGAGTTTACTTGGCAGATTTCGTAAAATAAACAACCTTTTTCGTCTTTTGAGGCTTGTACCATTGTTTTAAGTAGGGCTTTTAATTCTTCTATCTTGTCTTGTTTTGCTATAAATGTTACTTGTTTTGTAATAAGCATAATTAATCTCTCTTATTTTTTCTTTTATTGTAGTAGGTTTTGACTTTAAATTTTATATGGTATTAGCTATAATCGCTCCATGAAACAAATGGAGAATTGACATGAGTAAAAAAGGTATTTTAATTATAGGTGCGGGTGGAGTAAGTAGGGTTGCAACTACTAAGTGTGCTATGAATATCGAGACATTTGAGAATATTACTTTGGCTTCACGAACACTTTCTAAATGTGAAGCTATTAGAGATGATATTAAAAAAAGACAAAATGTACAAATAGAGGTACGACAAATAGATGCAGATGATGTACCTGCACTGGTTTTATTAATAAATGAAATCAAACCAAAACTTGTACTTAATCTTGCATTGCCTTATCAAGATTTAACTATTATGGATGCTTGTATTTCTTGCGGGGTTGATTATGTAGATACTGCTAATTATGAACACCCTGATGAGGCAAGTTTTGAGTACAAAGAACAGTGGGCTAAACATGATGCTTTTAAAGAAAAAAACATTAAAGCTCTTTTAGGCTCTGGTTTTGATCCTGGTGTTACTTCTGTATTTTGTGCATATGCGCAACAAAACTTATTTGATAGTATTGAGTATATAGATATTATGGATTGTAATGATGGAGATCATGGATATGCTTTTGCTACAAATTTTAATCCAGAGATTAATTTAAGAGAAGTTAGTGCAAATGGTAGGTATTGGGAAGAAGGTAAGTGGATTGAAACCAAACCTTTAGAAATACGTATTGAACACGATTATCCTGAAATTGGTGTGAAATCTTCTTATTTGTTATACCACGAAGAACTAGAGTCTTTATGTAAGAATATTAAAGGCTTAAAACGTATTCGATTTTTTATGACTTTTGGTGATTCTTATATACAGCATATGAAGTGTTTAGAAAATGTAGGAATGTTGGGTATTAAAGAAGTAGAACATAAGGGTATGAAAATTGTTCCTATGGAATTTTTAGCTACGCTCTTACCAGATCCTGCATCATTAGGTCCACGAACAGTTGGTAAAACCAATATAGGCTGTATTATTGAAGGCCTAAAAAATGGGGTAAGAAAAAAAGTTTATATTTACAATATTTGTGATCATGAAGAGTGTTATAAAGAGACACTGGCGCAAGCTGTTTCTTATACTACAGGAGTACCTGCAATGATTGGTTCAAAACTTATTTATAATGGTACTTGGGATGGCAAGGGTGTTTTTAATATAGAAGAGTTTGATGCAAATGTATTTATGGATGAAATGATGCATCAAGGTTTGCCTTGGAAAGTTATTGATTTACCCTTGTAATTAAAAACTAGTATGGTAAATAAAGCATCATAATAAAAAACAAGATTAAAATAAAATACTCGTATACTACACATAAGAGTAGTATAGTTCAATATCTTTGTGAAGGAGGATGTTATGCAAAAGTATATTTGTCAAGTCTGTGATTATATTTATGATCCCGAAATTGGAGATGAAGATTCTGGTATTAAAGCTGGAACTGCATTTGAAGATATACCAGATGATTGGGAATGTCCTGACTGTGGTGTAAGTAAAGAGGATTTTAAAATCTATAATGAATAAAGTGTATAAAGACTACAAAGATTTACCAAGTCCCGCTTATATATGTGACCTAAGTTTGTTAGAGAAAAACTTAAAACTTTTAAACCGTATTCAAGAAGAAAGCAATGTGAATATTCTTCTTGCTTTAAAAGGTTTTGCTTTATGGTCCACCTTTGATTTATGTAAAAAGTATTTAAAAGGCTGTTGTGCTTCTGGTTTACATGAGGCGCTCTTAGCTAAAGAAGAGTTTGGAAAAGAAGTACATACTTATTCACCTGCTTTTAACGACGATGAGATTGATGAGGTTTTAGACTTATCCAATCATGTTGTTTTTAATTCTTTTTCTCAGTGGAAACGATACCGTGAAAAAGCCCTAAAAAAAACCTCTTGTGGTTTAAGAATTAATCCCCAATATTCGGAGGTTGTTGTAGATTTATACAATCCTTGTGCCCCTTACTCTAGGTTAGGAATTACAAAAGAAAATTTTGAAGCTGATGAGGTAGAAGGTATTGAAGGTTTGCACTTTCATGCTTTATGTGAACAAAATGTAGATGCGTTGGAAGGTGTATTAAAAGCTTTTGAAAAAGACTTCTCACAATATTTTTCACAGCTTAAGTGGGTGAATTTTGGAGGAGGGCATCATATTACAAGAGATGATTATGATGTAGAAGGACTCATTACACTCTTAAAAAACTTTAAACAAAAATATCCCCACTTAGAAGTTTATTTAGAACCAGGGGAAGCTGTGGGTTGGCAAACGGGTTATTTAATGGCCAGTGTTTTGGATATTGTTTCTAATGATAAAAAAATAGCCATTTTAGACACATCAGCAGAAGCTCATATGCCGGATACGCTGGCTATGCCTTATCGAGCAGATATTAAAGGCGCAGCTTTAAAAGAGGTGAAAAAATATTCTTATGTTCTTGCTGGAAATACCTGTTTAGCAGGGGATATTATTGGTGAATATTCTTTTGATTCTCCTCTTCAAGTAGGAAGTAGAATTATCTTAGAAGACATGATTCATTATACTATGGTTAAAACCACAACCTTTAATGGTATTAAACTGCCTTCTATTATTTTGAAGGAAAATGATTGTTACCGTCTTGTAAACGAATATGGCTACAATGCTTACAAAAGTAGATTATCTTAAAGGAAAAAGATGGGCCAAGAAAAAGATCTTATTAAAAATGATACAAGTAACAATGAAAATTTTCTAAATACTAAAAATAAAAAGTCCAAAGTAAAAAAAGTTCGGATTTGGGTAAAAAAAGATACCTTGGCTTATCAAAATGAATTAAAATCTTTACAAATTGAATTATTGAAACTGCAAAATTATGTAAAAGATAAGGGTTTAAAAGTACTTATGATTTTTGAAGGAAGAGATGCTGCTGGTAAGGGTGGTACGATTAAACGTATTACGGAACACCTAAATCCTAGGGGTGCAAGAGTGGTTGCTTTAGGAAAACCAAGTGATATTGAAAAAACACAATGGTATTTTCAGCGTTATACTGCTCATCTCCCAAGTGCAGGTGAAATGGTGTTTTTTGATAGGTCATGGTATAATAGAGCCGGTGTTGAACCTGTAATGAGCTTTTGTTCATCTTCCGAACACCATGAGTTTTTAAGAGAGGTTCCTGACTTTGAAAAGATGCTGGTTAAATCTGGTATTATTTTATTCAAATTTTATTTTTCTGTTTCTAAAAAAGAGCAGTTAAGACGCTTTAAAAAAAGAGAAACAGATCCTTTAAAACAATATAAACTTTCACCTGTAGATATGGAATCTCAAAAACTTTGGGATAAATATACTGTTGCTAAATACTCTATGTTAATGTCTTCAAATACAGAAGTGACTCCTTGGTCAATAGTACGAAGTGATGATAAAAAGAAAGCAAGAATTAACTGTATTAAACAAATATTATCTCATGTTAAATACGAAAATAGAATTGATAAAAATAAAATAAAAGTAGATCATAAAATTTTAATCTCTGGTACCCAAGAGATAAGTATTATGGAAAAAGAAAATAAATTTACAAGGGCGTAATTAAGATGAACTTAGGCGATTTTGATAAAACAAATTATAGTGGATTATATATTTCTAAAGATACTCATCCAAGTTATGGAAAAAAATATATAGTACGTTTTCAATACAATAAAAAAAGATATGTAAAAGTTTTAGGATTCACTAAAAAAGACAATTTAACAAGAAGAAATGCAGTTAGTCAAATGAAAGAATTTAAAGATTCTGTTTCTGTAAAAGACAGTGTTGCTACAGCACCTATAAATACTGTAACTTCATCCCATCATGATGATGTGATTACAGAGCTTAATGAACTAAAATTATTATTAGGCAATGCTAAAAAATTGGATAAAAAAGCCTTAAAAGAAGGTATTGAAAAACTTTACAATGCAGATGTACTAAAACCCTATCAAATTGAATTAATTAAATTACAAAGTTATTTAGAAACAGCCAATAAAAAACTAATGATTTTATTTGAAGGAAGAGATGCTTCTGGAAAAGGGGGAGCAATTAGACGAATTACACGTTATATGAATAACAAACATTACCGTATTGTTGCTCTTGGTAAACCAACTGAAACACAAAGAAATCAATGGTTTTTCCAGAGGTATGTACAGCATTTTCCAACAAGTGGAGAAGCAGTATTGTTTGATAGGTCTTGGTATAACAGAGCGATGGTTGAGCCTATTTTTGGATTCTGTAGTGAAGAAGAACATGAAATATTTATGGAAGATGTTGTTAATTTTGAGCAAGATCTGGTTCGTCAAAATATGATTTTGGTAAAACTGTACTTTTCAGTATCTAAAGATGAACAAAAAAAGCGTTTTGACCGCCGGATTAATGATCCTTTACGACAATGGAAGTTTTCAGAAGTAGATATGCAAGCGCAAGATTTGTGGCATGAGTTTTCTGAGAAAAAATATGAGATGTTAAGACGAACTAATTCGCGTTCAGCTCCTTGGCATATCATTAGAAGTGATGATAAACATGTAGCACGCTTAGAAGCTATAAAAATCATCTTAAATTCAGTAGATTACGATGGACGAAATCATTCTTTAGACTTTGAAGGCAATGAAGAAGTTAATATCTCTGTTCAAAAAGAACTCATGCAAATGAGAAAAACACAGAACTACTAATACGGCTTCAAAGAATCATTTTCTTGATTCTTTGATTTTACTTTTCGTAATAAAATAGGAACTTGTTTATTCTCGAGTTCTTTTAACCATTTTTTTTCTTCTAAATCAGAAATAGAATCTTTTTGTTCTGCTGATTTTTGTTTTTGTGATTTTTCCTGCTGTTTTTTTTTGTCACTTTTTTCTTCTTTTTTATCTTTAGTGTTTTTCTTATTCTTATCTTTGTTGTTTTTATCTTCTTTTTCTTTATTCTTATCTTTATTTTCTTTCTTATTTTTATTCTTATTTTTATCATTTTGCTTTTTCTTCTTTAGTTCATCAAGGACTTTTTCCAAATTTTCTTTTGTTTCTTTATTTTCCTTTATTTTTAAGGCTTCTTCATAAGATTTTTTTGCTTCTTGTAGTTTATTTAATTTTACATAGCTATTTCCAAGATTATGAAGTGTTTTGTAATTAAGCTCCTTCTGCTCACTTTTAGCTTCTTTGTATAGAGAAATAGCATCTTTGTATAGTTTTTGCTTATACGCAGCATTTCCTTGATTGTAAAGCGCTTCTTTTGATGTGTTTAAACTTTTATAAAGTGTTTGAGCTTTTTTATACTCTTGTTTTTCATAGGCTTCTTTTGCTTCTTGTATGGATGAAAATTCAAAAGTATTGGCATAAATATTGTCATAAGGTAAGCTAAAGAAACTTAGGAAAATAATTGTACGTTTGGGAAAAGAAGAAAAACATAACAATAAGAATAACATTCCAAGTGCTAGAGGATAATAAAAAAGCTCTGTGTAAATTAAGAATTTTTTTGATTGAATACTGTCTTTTTTTATGTTTGTAAAAATATCATTTAAAATAGCATCTATATCGCTGTTATCCAGCGAATAATTTATATATGCACCTTTATTTTGAAGAGAAAGCGTTTTGATATTTTCATTTCTTTTAACCGTAATAATTTCGCCTTTTGTATTCGTTAAATAAGCACCATTTATAGGAATAGGGCTTGGTTTTGATGTTGCAAGTGCCAAGGTATAAAGATTAAGTTTTTTTTCATTGATATAAACTATTTCTTCTTCAAAAGTGTTTTGATTTCCTCCATCGCTTAATAAAATGATATTTTTGTATTGATAATTCTTCAAAAGTTTATTTGAAGCTTCTAACATGGCATAAATATTTGAACCGGCATCAAAATTAAGACCAGAATCAAAATTATTTACAATAAAATTCAAAGAGGTAAAATCTTGTGTAATAGGAGATAAAATAAAAGCAGATTTAGCAAAAATTACCACACCTATTGCATTGGATGAACTTTGTTTAATGATATTAAGCAGTTTTTGTTTTGCCATTTTAAGACGAGATGGAAATATATCTTGGGCTAACATAGATTTTGAAACATCAATTGCTACAACTATTGCATGTACTTCTTGAGAAAGATTTTTTTCTTCTTTATTCATAACCGGACGTGCCAAACTTAAAATAAATAAAAACAAAGTAAACAAGAATAAAATATTTTTAGTTTTTGGACTTAGTCCTGCATTTTTTACTTTTAATTGCTGTAAAATTTTGGGATTAAAAAGTTTTTCAAAAGAGTCTTTTTGTCTCAAAATATAATAAGTCAATAATATCAACGGTAAAAAAGAAATATAAAGTACGTATGAATATAAAAAAGTCAAGAATAATGCCTTAAAAGATAATTTTATTGTTTATAAGATACAAAATATACATATAAAAAATACATTTTATTAAGACTTTAGTAAATCTAAGGTAAAATCGCATAAATTATATTTAATGGAGTAAATTTATGGAATTTAACGCAAAGAAAGTTAATACAGCTAATGCAGTTGTAACTGCAACTATTACTAAGGCTGTTATTGATACAAATATCAATAAATTAGCTAAAGAAGCTGCAAAAACTATGGACATTCAAGGGTTTAGAAAAGGTAAAGTACCTGCACACATTGTTAAAGCCAGATATGGTGATAAACTTGTTAAAGATGCTGAGAGTGATGCTTTAAGAGCTATTTTAAGTGATGCTTTAAAAGAATTAGCAATTGCTGATGATGCTTTAATTGGAGAACCTACAATTTCTAAGTTTGATAAACAAGATTCAGGTGATATTGAAATTGAAATCAAAGTGGCTAACAGACCTCAAATTGATTTAGGTGATTATAAAGGTTTACTTCCAGAAGTTAAACTTAAAAAAGTTGCTAAAAAAGATTTAGATGCTAAATTACAAGAAATCGCTTCTCAAGGTGCAGAATTAACTAAAATAGCTAGAAAAAGAATGGTTAAAGATCAAGATTATACTTTAATTGATTTTGAAGGTTTTGTTGATGGTGTTGCTTTTGATGGTGGAAAAGGTGAAGGTCATTCTTTACAAATTGGTTCAAACTCATTTATTCCAGGATTTGAAGATCAAATCATTGGTATGAAATATGAAGAAACTAAAGATGTTGTTGTTACTTTCCCTGCTGAGTACCAATCTAAAGATTTAGCTGGTAAAGAAGCTACATTCAAAGTAACATTAATTGAAATTCAAGAGAAAAAAGAAGTTGAATTAACAGACGAATTCGCTGCTAAAATGTTACCAGATGAAAAAGATGCTACTGTTGCAACTTTAACTGCTAAAATCGAAGAAAACATGGTTAATGAAACAAAATCTGTATATTACAGAGATGAGTTAAAACCTGCATATTTAGATACTTTAGTTGAAAGTTTAGCATTTGATTTACCAGAATCTGTAGTTGATCAAGAAGTTAATTATGCTTTAAACAATAAAGTTAAAGAATTAAAAGAAGATGAAGTAAAAGCTTTACAAGATGATGCTAAAAAAGTAGATGCGATGAGAGACGATTTACGAGAAGACGCTGCTAAATCAGTAAAAGCTACATTTATTATAGATGCATTAGCTAAAGCTGAAGGTGTTGAAATTAATGATCAAGAAGTATCTCAAGTAATTTATTACGAAGCAATGCAAATGGGACAAAATCCTCAAGATGTATTAAAACAATATCAAGAAGCTGGGTATTTACCAGCTATTAAAATGTCTATGATCGAAGACAGAGTTATTTCAAAATTATTAGATGAAAAATTAGGAAAATAATTATGAGTTACATTCCATACGTAGTAGAACAGACTGGCCGAGGTGAGAGATCTTATGATATCTTCTCACGGTTATTAAAAGATAGAATTATAATGTTAAGTGGTGAAGTAAACGATAGTGTTGCTTCAACAATTGTGGCTCAACTTCTATTCTTAGAAGCTGAAGATCCAGAAAAAGATATCTACTTATATATAAACTCTCCAGGTGGAGTTATTACGAGTGGAATGGCAATTTATGATACGATGAATTATATTAAAGCACATGTTTCTACTATTTGTATAGGGCAAGCTGCTTCAATGGGAGCTTTCTTATTATCAGCAGGAGAAAAAGGTAAACGTTATTCTTTACCACATGCTAGAATTATGATTCACCAACCTTCAGGTGGTGCTCAAGGGCAATCTACTGATATTCAAATTCAAGCGGCTGAAATTCAAAGAATGAAAGACGAATTGAATGCATTAATTGCTTCTCAAACAGGTCAAGAAGTATCTAAAGTTGAAGAAGATACTGAAAGAGATAACTTTATGTCTGCTACTGAAGCTTGTGCATATGGTTTAGTTGATGAAGTGATTACAAGCCATAAATAATGATTAAAGAAGTTTTAACCTATCCCAATCCTATCTTGCGGAAAAAATCCCAGGATGTTTTGGTTTTTGATGAAAAATTGCATGCATTATTAGATGATATGTATGATACGATGATGGAATACGCAGGCGTTGGTCTTGCTGCTATTCAAATATCTGTGCCTTTAAATGTTCTTATAATTTCTTTACCCAATGAAGAAGATTTTCAAGATAAAGAAGATTTAATTGAAGCTATTAATCCTAAAATTACCCATAAAGACGGAGAACAAATTTCTCAAGAAGGGTGTTTAAGTATTCCTGGTTTTAATGAAGATGTTAAAAGAGCCCAGCATATTGTGTTAGAATATTATGATAGAAATGGCAAACTTATAAAAATTGAAGCCGAAGATTTTCCAGCTGTTGCATGGCAACACGAAATGGAACATTTATCGGGACATGTTTTTATTGAAAACCTATCTGTAACCAAACGAAAAAAGTTTGAAAAAGATTGGAAAAAAGAAATGAAGAATAAAAAGTAAAACTTTTTATTCTTTTTTTTTATGCTTTAAAATTTAAAGCAGATACTATTCCTGCTTTAGTTCCCTCATTATTAATAAAAATACTCGAAGATTGTAATTGTGCAATACTGTTACTTAAATCTTTTTTATATTCAAAACTTGAAGTAATATCATTTAAATAAATAGCTCCTATATCTGCATGAGATAAAGTAATCAGTTCATTTTTTTCTTCTGATCTGCTCCATATTTTTAAATTTTTATATATTGAATCATTTTCATCTATAAAATTATTACCATCTTCATCATAGGCTCTTAATTCTTCAAAGCCTAAATTTGTACTAGGACCAAAGAGTTCACTTCCATTGTCAATCTTATTGTTATTGTTTTTATCCAAAGCTAAATAACCAATACCTTCTTTAAGCATAGGAATATTGTTCATTTCTCCATCATTGTTTAAATCAAATTCAAAACTCATATTACTTAAAGAATCAAAGCCTGCATCATCATTGCCATAATTGATTACTAAAGGATCAAGAACTACCATTTCTTCATAAGAAAGCATGGTATGGTGTTTTTCGTAAAATTCTTGTGTAAAAGAAATATCTAAATCTATATTGATTGTTTTATCATTGTTAGTTACAGCAATGCTACTTTTAAAATCAATAGTCGTTTTGCTGTAGTATTCAATAGTACTTTCAAACTTAAAAGAGGATTTTATTGCATCAATGTCAGGCATTTCTGTAGCGCTTTGATTATTTTGATCGTTTTGTGTTTCTTGCATGCACATACAAGATCCATCAAGAGGAAAAAGTTTTTGTTTTTCATCCTTTTTCAGAAAAGTTTGCATTATAATTTCTATTAGAAATTTTTGAACATAATCTTTTATGCTTAAGTTTTGTTCATTGTTTGTTATTTCAGACATATTTGTTTCTATGTTTAATGCTTGTAATTCCTTCGAACTTTCTTTTTGTCTTAATTGTAAAAGATCTTGTTTGAAATTATGAATAGCATTTACCTGTACTTCCATACTTGACTCTTTTGAACTCTTTGAGCTCATTTCTATTTGTGAAGATAGGATTGTCATATATTCTCCTTTCTTTTATCATAGGAAAATTTATAAAAATTAACCAGCAAAATAATAAGAAAAATAGGAATATTTTAGAAAAAAAGAAAAAATTAAGTTAAATTTAAGAATTGATTATAATAAGAATAAAGAGCTAAAGGCATATAAAATGCCTTTAACGTGGGGATAACTACTTGTTTTCACCTTTTTTAAGTCCATGTGCATGTGACTTTGAATGACCCTTGTCATTTAATTCTAGGCTTTTTCTATCACTTGCAATTTTATATGCCGCTCCAAAACCTAAAACAAAGTTTCCATCTTTTGGACTTAGTTTATAAAAACGTGAATCTTTCATCATTGAGAAAAAAGATACTTTCTCACCAAATCTTTCTTTGAATAAGTTATGAATCTTTTCTTCTCTTTCATCGTTTTGCTCAAATGCACTTGCATCTGCTTTAAAGTACATTCTTCTTCTTGCATAAATATGATCTGTTACACTTTCATCTTCTAAAAACATGATATGTGCTTTACCTGTTGCGCTCATATTGTGTGAATGATTAACAGCAGTAGAAATAAATACGTAAAAGTTACCTTCTTCATCTTCAACATAAGGAGAATAAGAAACGAAAGGTTCTCCTTCTTTGTTTACAGTTGATAATAATACAGATTGAATATTATTTAAAAAAGGAACAAGTTCTTTTTGAGCATCTTCTATAGTAGTTCTTTGCATAATTAGCCTTTAGTAGTTTTAAGGAGTGTACTAAAATTGTGCTTAAGATATTTATGGATTTTTAATTTTATTAGTAATTAATGATATGTTATTTAGTTCATGTTTTTGCAAAGAGTCAAGAATATTTATAAGATTTTCATAAGGTGTTTTTTTATCTATTCTTAGTTGAATAGAGGAGTTTTTATTTTTAATATTTTCTAATTCTTTATTTAGTATATCTTTGCTAATTTTTTTTCCATTTAATGCGATTGTATTGTTTTTAAGTTCAATAATAAATTCTTTTACATTTGTAACTTTTAGTTTTGTACTAGAAGAGGGCAAAGATAAATTAAGGACTAATTCCTCTTTTTTTATAACAGAAGAAACAATAAAAAAGATTAATAAAATAAAAACAACATCAATTAAAGGCGTTAGATCGGGAACTAACATTTCTCTTTTTCTCATAGTTTATTTATCACACTTTCTTCAATACTGTGTTCAAGTTTATTTAAAGAAGAAATAAAATAATTATAAGCTATATAATGAGGAATAGATACAATAAGTCCAGCTACAGTCGTAATTAACGCAATAGAGATTCCAGCTGAAAAAATACTTGGATTTCCTAATCCTAGTTTTGATATAGCATCAAAAGAGTTCAATACTCCAATAACAGTTCCTAATAAACCAAGTAAAGGAGAAATGGATGCAATTATTTTAATTGTATTTAATCCTGTTTCTAAGTCGTAAATTTCTTTGTTAAGAAGATTGTTAAAAGAACGTTCCTCAAACTTATTTGTACTTAGGGAGAGTTTATTTACAATATGTTCTACAATAAGTCTTTTTTTAAATTTAATTAATGTAAATACAATTAATTTCCACAAGATGATGGTAAAACCAAGAATATTTAAAAATATTAGTATATATACTATTATTCCACCTCTTTGTATATAGTCTAATATTTCCATTTATTCTCCTAAGAATTTTTGATTATAAACGAAATGGGTATCGTTATTTTTAATGTTTTTTTATTGAGTGCTTTTGGTATTGGCTCAAATTTTATGATTTGTTGTATGGTTAATAAAGCAGCTTTATTTAATCTTTTGTAAGATGATTTTGTTTTTAAATATAAAGAATGAATGCTACCATTTTTATGAATATCAAATTCTACAACAACTGTTCCTTCTTGTTGTAAACGTCTTGCTTTTTTTGGATATTGTTTGTTTTTTTCTATTTTTTGTTGAATTTTAGAGAGATAATTTTCTTTTATTTTTTTCTTTTCGTTAGAAGATAGGATTTCTTTTTTTGTGGTTTTTTGCAGTAAATTTTTTACCATTTTTTCTTCTATTATTTGTTTATTAATTTTTTTAAGTGTTTTTGTTACGATCTTTTTTTTATGAGGAGCTTTATTTGTTTTTTTTACTTCAAAATCTTTTTTAATATTTTTTATTACTTTTCTTTTTGCATTTTTCACTAACTTTTTTTCACTAACTTTTTTTTGTTTAAGAAGTTTAGCACTGTGTTCTTTTTTTATTTCTTCTTTTATGTGTTTTTTTTCTTCAAGATAATTTGTTTGGAAGGATATTTTAAAAATATTTTGCTTAGGTATTACTATACTATCTTCTGTTTTTTTCATAGTTATAAAAAAACTTGCATGTAAACACATAACAGTAGTAAAACATAAAACTAAGGTGAATTTATTTTTCATAAGTGTATTCTATAATAGTATTGATAATAATAATCTTAATCATAAAATAGATAAGCAAAAGCTTATCTATTTTTTAGAAACTGTAATCAAGTCCTACATAAAGTAAACGACCTTTAATATTATAATCGCTCTCATCACTTAAAATTTTATTGCTTAAGTTATCAACACCTACTTTTCCTGAGAAACTTTTTGTAAAGTTTTTTGAAAATTGTAAGGAATAAGTAGTATAACCACCTAAGGGATCAGATGAAGTATCTAATTGACTTCCTGTATAATTAAGATGCATATTTGAATGAATACCATAAGGAAGAGCATAGGATAGATTCATAGCTACATTTTGTTTTGGTTTTCTTGTTAATTCTTTATTGGTATCTTTATTTTTTGTTCTTAAATAATCATAAGCAATACTTACATCAAGATCTTGAAATAAGTCTTTTTGTGAATATTCTAGTTCAATTCCACTCATTGTTGATTTATTAATGTTTGAGTACTGATTAACTGTAGGAGAAGTACTAATCACTTTAGATGAAATTAAATCTTTTACATTTGTATAAAAAATTGCTGATTTGAAAGATATATCATTAAAATAAAATTCGTATCCCAGTTCGTAGGTATCAGATTTTTCTGCTTTTAAATTGTCATTACCTTGATAAAAGGTACTAGGACCATGGCCTACTTTATAACTTGATGAGTTTTCCGTTACGGTAGGTGCATTAAAACCATGACCATAAGATGCTTTTAATTTATGATTTTCATTTATGCTGTATACAATATTAGCTTTTGGACTTAGTTCTGCTCCAAAACGTTCATGTTTATCATAACGTGTGCCAAGCGTTAAAACTAAAGCATCATTAACTTCAATTTCATCTTGTACATAAGCAGACTTGTAAGAAATTTTATCACTAAAATCACCAGTAGAACTTGTATCATATACTTTATCGTATGCTTCTGTTCTGTACTCTAATCCTGCAATAATGAATTGATTATCAAATATATCTATAGCAAATTCAGTATTTAAAACACTGTCTTTTAATTCATGTGTATAATTATATTGATCTGTATGGGAATCAGATTGATTAATATAATATTTAATGTCCATAGTAAGATCTGAAAAGTTCTTTTTATAAGCAAGGGAATAATTTGTTTTGTTTATCTCATAGTATTCATCGTAAAATGTTGTAATTCCTGTATGTCCAGGTGTAACAGTATTGCTTCTAATTTCTTTTCCTCTTAAATAAGAAGCAGAAATATTTTGAGTATTATCAATCTTATAATCCAAATCTAAAAGAATGTTTTTTATTTTTTTTCCTTCTCTTAGAATTTTTGTATTATCACTTTTTTTGTATGTTGCTTTTATTTCTTTGTTTTCAGCAGCTAAAGAAAGTTTTAATTTCTTAGAAATTTTACCTCCTAAATTTAAAGAAATATCTCTTTCATTTCCACCATTGGCTGAACTGTTTGCTCCTAAAAGTGAAATTCCTCCATGAAAATTTTCATTGGATTTTTTGGTAATAATATTTATTACTCCTCCAATTGCTTTTGAACCATAGATTGAACTCATAGGGCCTCTAATAATCTCTATTTTTGCAATACTGTTAATTGGTACCCAATTGTATTGAAAATCTGAGTGAGAAATTTGTGCATCTGTTCCTGAAATTCTTTTACCATCAATTAGTATAAGGGTATGTTTACTTTGAGCCCCTCTAATTGAAATAGATTCTCTTCCTGATATTGAACTTGAATTTACTCCCAAACTTACACCTACGGTTTGTACTAAAATATCTTGTACAGAAGATACATGCATTTGTTTAATTTGCTCTTGGGTAATAACAGTAATACTGCCTGCTGTTGTTTCCACGTTTTGTTTAGTTTTTGCTGTAACTATAACTTTTTCTAAATTATTTGCCTGTAATAATGTAGATGATAGAATTGTACTTAATACAATACTTTGTAATTTTTTCATTCTGCTTTCCTTTTGATACTAATTTTGATAATTAATATTGATATATTTTCAATAAGATTTAAGAAATTGAAAATAAATATACTAATTATTAATTAATTTGTTGAATTATAATATTTAATTAATAATGATTCTCTTAATCATTAAAGAGAATTCACTAAAATTGTTTTATTTAATGTTTTTGAATAAATAAAATCACTTTTTACATGAAATATTTCATAAATATGTTCACTGTTTAATATTTCTTTTGTTTTTCCTTTGTATTTAATTTCTCCTTCTTTCATCATAATAATTTCATTTGAATAGTGATAGGCTTGGTTTAAATCATGTAAAATTGCACAAACTCCAATGCCTAAGTCTTTAACCAGTTCTTTGCTTAATTCTAAAATTTTGTACTGGTAATAAATATCTAAATTCAAAGTGGGTTCATCCAAAAAAAGATATTTTTCTTTTAAAGGGCTTACATAAATTTGAAGCACTACTCTTGCTAATTGTACTTTTTGCTGCTCCCCACCCGAAAGTACTTGATAATCTTTGTATTCTAAGGATGAGATGTCCAGTTTATTAATAATATAAGCTAAGAGTTCTTTTTTCTTTTTATACTCAAGCTCATAAGAATATAAACCCATTTCAATAATCTCTATGGCTTTAAAACTATAAGGAAATGAAAAAGATTGATTTAAAACGGATCGTTTTAAAGCTAATTCTTTTGGCGAATAAGAAGCGATATCTTTTTTATCTAAAAAAATACTGCCATCAAATAAAGTTATAGCACCATTAATGCTTTTTAACAAAGAAGATTTTCCACAACCATTTGGGCCTACAATAGCTAAAAAGTTATTGGCTTTTATATCTAAAGAAATATCTTTTAGTATGCTTTTTTTTTGTATTTTATACGTTAAGTTTTTAATTTCATACATTATTGTTCTTTATAGTAAAGTATTTTGTTTGTTTTTCATAAGTAAAAATAAGAAAAATGGAGCACCTAATATTGCAGTAATAATACCAATAGGCAGTTCAGCAGGAGAAATAATACTTCTGGCTATTGCATCTGCCCAAATAAGAATAAAAGCTCCAAGTAGGGCACTTAGTGGTAAGAGGTACTTATGATTTGAGCCTACAATTGCTCTTGATATATGGGGTACGACAAGGCCTACAAAACCAATAATTCCACAAAAAGCAACACTTGCCCCAATAGCTAAAGATACACATACAATTATTTGTTTTTTTAAGCGCTCTGTATTAACACCTACATTTTTAGCTTCTTCTTCTCCTAATAAAAGTAAGTTTAACTCTATTTTTTTATTCATTGCAAAAAAACAAACAAAAAGTACAATAGGAAAAATCACCATAATATTAAGCATTTCTCCATTGGCCAAACTTCCCATGGTCCAAAAAGTAAAACTTCTTAACTCTTCATCGGTACTAACATAAGAAAAAAGTCCAATAAGTGCACCTAATAAAGAATTAATTGCAATTCCAGCTAAAAGCATAATGGTAACGGCTACTTTATTATAAATTGTTGCTAATTTATAAATAGCAGCAATAGTAATAATAGCACCAAAAAATGCACTTAATGGAAGTGAAAAATAAGACAAAGTACCTTGGGTGAAAATAAGAGGTAAATAAGAACCCAACATCATAAACAAGACAACGCCTGCTGATGCTCCTGCTGATACTCCAATAATGGAAGGATCAGCTAAAGGGTTTCTAAATAATGTTTGCATCATAGTCCCAGATACCCCAAAAGCAATACCTACAAGTAAGCCTAAGAGTATTCTGGGAATTCGTATATCAAAAAGTACTTTATGATTAATCATATTTTCTTCAGGCTTTAAAAGAGTATTTATTATCTCAGAAAAGCTTATATCAAAAGCTCCAATGCTAATGTTAATAATAAAAGACGCAATCAATATAAATAATACAAAGAGTAAAATTATTTTTTTATTTTTTTTCATTGATTTTTATTTGCAAAAAGTTAATTCATTTTTATTTAACATGCACGTTAAAGAACTTAAGGCTTCATCTATTCTTACGGTGAACCCAGAAATTAATAACATGTCCATAGAAAATATTTGTTTATTTATTCCTGCACTTGTAGCCAAAATACTGTGATCTTTTAAATTATCTTTATTTTTTTTATTTGAAAAGATAATAACATCGGGATTCATTTGCAGAATTGATTCTTCAGAAATAGTAGTGAATTGTTTAAAAGTTACTGCATTAATTCCACCTGCAAGTTTAATCATTGTTCCTGCTTTTGTTTCTTTTCCTGCTGCCATCATCATTCCATTTCTTCTGTTTAAAATGAAAAGAACTTTTGGTTTTTTTGTAAGTTTTGCAATGTGAGCATCTAAGATAGAAATGTTTTTTTCAATTCTATTAATAATTCTTTGTGCTTTTTCTTTTTCATTTAAAGCAAGAGCAACTTGCATTATTTTCTTTTTTGCTGATTCTATACTTGCCCCATCAGAAATAAAATGTGTTGTAATACCGTATGAGGGAAGTACACTTAAGAATTTTTTAGGTTTGGATCTTTCACTTGCTAATACCATAGTTGGTTTTAACGATAATATTCCCTCTTTTGGTAATTGCAACCAATATCCGATTTTAGGAATATCTTTTACAATTTCTTTTGGGTAAATACTGGATAAATCAATACCAATTAAATCACCCTCATGCCCCAAAGCAATTGCAGTTTCAGTGATACTACCTCCCACAGTTACTAGTCTATGTTCTTTTGCACCAAGAAGAGTAAGACTTAAAATGAATAAAAGAATTTTAAACTTTTGCATGTTTTTTTAATCCCTCTTCATGTGATGATGAATGTCCTTTATCATTTAATGAAAGGATTTTTCTATCAGGAGATATTTTGTAAGCAGAACCAAAACCCAAAACTAAATTTCCATTATATGGACTTAGTTTATAAAATCTTGAATCTTTCATCATTGAAAAAAAGGATACTTTATCTTGAAATTTTTCTTTAAATAAGCTGTGAATTTTTTCTTCTCTTTCATCGTTTTCTTCAAACTTTTGTGCATCTGCTTGAAAATACATTCTTCTTCTTGCATAAATATGCTCACTCTTACTTTCATCTTCCAAAAACATAATATGTGCTTTTTTAGTGGCATTCATATTGTGAGAATGAGCAACAGCAGTAGATATAAAGATGTAAAAGTTTCTTTCCTCGTCTTCAACAAAAGGAGAATAAGAAACAAAAGGTTCTCCTTCTTTACTTACGGTTGATATATTAATTGATTGCATATTGTTTGTAAAAGAGTCTAATTCTTTTTGGGCTTCTTCATTTGAAATACGTTTCATTGTTTATCCTTCTAATTTCTTAGAATTCTAACAAATCTATACTTTGATAGTAATTATTAATATTGATAAATGTAAAAAAAGTGTTTTGGAAAGAATGTCGAAGCGAGAGAAGTATTTTAAGTTCGCGCTTAATATATTTCGAAATATTAGGAGTTGTACTTCGACATAATTTTTTGTTATATTAAATAACTGGGATATTATATTACATTCAAATGTAGTTAGCGTGTAGTATCAAGCTATTTTAAGCATATATCCCAAGCCTTTTATTGTTTCTAAACTTGAGTCATTTAGGATTTTTCTTATGTTTTTTATATAGGTTCTAATTGTGGCAATTGAGGGTTCTTTTGAATAATCCCAAATATTAATAATAAGTTCATCAATAGAAATCAGTCTGTTTTTATTTAATAATAAATATTTTATAATTTCAGCTTCTTTTTTTGGTAATTTGACTTCTAAGAGATCTTTAATAATAGACATGTTCTTTAAATTAAATTGTATGTTTTTGTTAATAGTTAATATTTTTTTAGACTGAATATTGAACATTTCTTTTATATATTCAATTCTAATTTTTAATTCCTCAAGTTTAAAAGGTTTTCTTATAAAATCATTTCCCCCATTTTCATAAGCAATTTTAAAATCACTGATATTAGTAGAGCTACTTATAAAAATTATTGGAGTTTTAAATCCTGCTTCTCTAAATTCTTGAAGAATTTTTAAACCGTTAAGTTGTGGTACATTTATATCAAATATTAATAAGTCAAACTTATCTGAATAAAGCAATTCTTGTGCCTCGTTTCCTGCATAAACAATAGTTGTATCATAAGAGAGTTTTTTAAAGTATTCCGAAATTATATCTGCAAGGGTAAAATCATCTTCAAGTAATAATATTTTCATAAAAATTTTCCTTTAGCTTATAAAGCCAAAAAGATTATACTCCTACTTGAATAAAATGTAGCTTACTTACCTAAAGTATTGTAATGAATATTAATGTATATTAGTATAGAAATAAGGATTGACAAGCTAATTAATATAAAAATTCCAAATAAAATAGATTTTTATAAAAATAAAGTAAAAGAAGTACCTTCTTTTAGTTGTGAAGTAATCTCAATTTTAATACCATATTTTTTACAAATAAGATGTACAATTGAAAGTCCTAAACCAAAACCACCTTCTTCCATCGTACCTCTAAAAGACCTTTTAAACACATCTTGTAGTTTCTCTTCTTCAATTCCAATACCAGTATCTCTTATTTCAAGGCTATTATTTTTCAAAGTAATAATAACAGAGCCCGCAAATTTATTGTATTTAATAGAATTAGATATTAAATTATTTATTAATCGTATAAATTCATTTTTATTCATTGAATAATAGGTGTGTTCTAAATTAGAAGTAATTTTAATTCTTTTTTGTTTTATAAGTGGCTGAAAATATTCTAACTGTTCTGTTATCAGTTCATTTAAACAAAGGTTTTCTAGGAATAGTTTTTCGCTCTTATTTTCAAGAAAAATATAGGACAAGTCTTGATATATTTCAGACGCTCTAGTAGCACTTGATCTGATTCTTTCAATTTGTTTTTCACTTATATCTGTATTTTCAGAAGACATCAAAATAGCAGTAATGGGGGTATTTAACTCATGTGTTGCATCTTTCACAAAATTGCTTAAGCGTATTTTTTCGTTTTTTAGTGGTTTTAAAAAACTTTTTATTAAAAAGTATATTAAAACAGATGTAAGAGAATAAATAATAAGAAAAAGAAGAATTATCTTTAATTTTAAAACAGAAACTTTTTTAAAATAAGTATTTTCTTTGAGAAGAATATACTTGATAGAAAAATGTTCAAGAGCATAATCATTAAGAAAAATAATATGTTCTTTTTGAAAGATAATATCTTTTGAGAAGTTTATATGATTTTCTAAGGTTCCGAATATTTTTTCTTTTTTTTCATTATACAAAGAAATAGAAAATTCTTTTGAGTTTAAAAGCTTAATGTCTTTAATTGGATCTTTGTTTTTATCTGCGAAAGATATTTTTGATTTTATATCTCTAATTAAGCTATTTGCATTTGTTTTACTTAGATTTAAATAGTGTTCTTTTTTGTTCTCATAATACGAAAAAGCAAGAACAGACATAAAAAATAAAGAAGAGAGTAAATAAAGAGCGAGGAATTTTATTCTGGTACTTTGTTCAATACATTTAGAAGTTATAACTTACTCCTTTTTGAGTATAGTTTAGTGATTTATGCAACATTAGAAAGTATTTGTATTTTTTTGATTCGTGCATCTAGGTCTTTTAATTCAAAAGGTTTTTTCAAATAATCATTACAAGGTGAATTGATATCTTTTTTTGTATCTTGAAACATAGTGGTGGAGGTTATAAAAATTGCAGGAGTTTGTATATCTTGATCTCTTAATGTTTTTAATAAATTACAACCATTTATATTAGAAACATTTACATCTATTATTAATAAGTCAAAACTTTGTTCATGAAGCACTTTTTCTACTTGAATTGCACAACAAGATGATATCACTTCGTGTTTGTTTTTTTCTAAGTGTTCAAACATTATTTCATTTAACATTGCATCATCTTCTAATAATAATATCTTCATTCTAAATCCTTGGGCAATTTTAACATATATAATATTTAAGAATATAAAGGTTTATTAAAAAACCTCTATATTTCTGTATTAGAATGAATAAATAATTCTTGTTCTTAAATCCGTTTTATCCGCATTATCTGCTTCATAATCTAAGATTGAAAAATCAACTTGTGCTGTTAATGTTTTGTTAAATTTATATTCAAAATTTAATGTAATTTCTTCTAAGTCTTTATTATCTTCTGCTCTATCAAAACTAGAATATCTTGCTTTCATTTTTAATTTTTTATAGGTATATCCTGCCCCTATTTGCCATGCATCGGTATCTGCTTTTAATGCATCTTCCCCAGATGATTTAGTGGTAGAAGTATATTGAGAAAATGAACCTCCTCCAATTCCGTGAAAAATATCACCCTTATCATCACTTGAAGTAAATGCTGCAAATAAATCAACAGAAGAAATTTTAGTTCCAACTTTTAAACCAAACAGTGATCCACTCTCAATTGCTCCATCATCATAATTTGTATCAAGATATTGTGCTGAAACATAAGCTGGTCCGAAATCATATTTTGTATCAAAGTATAAATTCACTTGATCATCCACAAAATCTGCATATTGAAATTTAACATCTAAATTAGAAATAGATGTATTTTTAACATAAACAGTTTGGATTCCATCATTTCCTATTTTATTAAATTTACCAACATTACCATCACCATCTGTTCTTTTTTGATATTTAGTAATAAGCCCTGCAACAATAGTAGTATCTGGAAGGTCAGTATTTTTTATTAAATATGCTTCAAAAGATTCTTTAATTAATCTTGAACCAGAACCAGCAATCATAGGTGTTGATACATATTGTCTACCACCTTTAACACTTGTATTATCATAAGTATATTCTACATAAGACTCAGATAAAACACTACCGCTTGCATCCAGAGTTCCTTTTGTTTTATCACTTTCATCATCTATTGATGTAACATGAGATGTTTGAAGAGTTGCTCCAAGAACTAAACCGTTATATGGAGCAGTAACATAGTTTAAACTTCCACCATTTACCCAAATTGAACTGTCTTTTGTAGCTGAATCATCAAAGGATTGAGCAAAATAATATGATTTTAAAGCACCTTTTAATGTTCCATTTTTAAATGCTTCTGATATTGAATCTGCTGCAAAAGCATTTGCGCTGAAACCTGATACTGCAATAGCAGCAATTAAACTAAGTCTTGTGAATTTTTTCATGTATTCTCCTAATAATTTATAAATTTGCAAAGAGTAAAACTAAATACAAATATGTTTTAACACGGCATACTTTAACGAAGCAGGATGTAGTTAACATGTAGTTTTTTAATGAATAAATATATCTTAAATACTTTTTTTTGTGCTGTAAGCGCATATTTTAAGGATTCTTATATTTTTCTAAGCATAATAATATACAAGGGATGTCTTCTTTTGTTTTTACTCTATACGTATATTTAATGCATTTTTTGAATAAAAAAGACAAGAATTGTAGACTTTTACATCAAGTATGGTGAAGAATAGTTTTTTTAATACTGCTAGAATATTATCAATTATAATTAAACTTATTATTAAGAAATAAGTTCTATTAGTTATTTTCTAACTATAAGTAAGTAATTAAATTTAATATTGGAGGTTATAAAATAAACACATGAATGTACTAGGATTAATTTTTGTTAGAAAAACCCACACTTTAAGTGTTTTATTTTATCAAAGTTAAATTTTCAAAAATAAAAGGAAAGTTATGTCAAGAATATATACTAACATAAAAAAAAGTTTGTTAACAACAGTAGTTGTATCAGTAATAAGTATTATAGGAATGAATCAAACTGCATTTGCAGCACAAGATAACTGGTATCCATATACGGTTGATGTTTGGTTAGAGTCATTCAATATGAAATCTGAAAGAGCATCCTATAGCTACATTCCCTTAGATAAAGCCAAGAAAAAACACAAAATTTGTGTTTCTTTTCCTCACATGAAAGATGCTTATTGGTTAGCAGTTAATTATGGTGTTGCTCAAGAATCCAAAAGACTTGGCGTTAGGATGCATTTAGTTGAAGCAGGGGGATATACTAATTTGAAAAAGCAAATTAGTCAAATTGAAGATTGTGTTTCTGCTGGGGCTAAAGCAGTGATTATTGGTGGAATATCTGCAAAAGGTTTACGAAATACTGTAAAACAATTAAGTAAAAAAGGAATTCCAGTTATTGATGTAGTAAATGGAATTAGTTCAAGTAAACTTTCTGCAAAATCACTTGTTTCTTTTGGTGAAATGGGATTAAAAGCTGGTAAGTATTTAGCTGAAAAACATGCTTTAGGTACTGCTGAGGCACAAACTGCCTGGTTCCCTGGACCTGCTGGTGCTGGTTGGGTTGAAGCAGGAAATAAAGGATTCTCTAATGGAATTAAAGGTTCAGCAATTAAACTTGTCACTACTAGATATGGAGATACGGGAAAAGGTACTCAGGCAAAACTTATTGAAGATGCAATTAGCACTTATCCTAATTTAAAGTATATTGCAGGAACTGCAGTTACAGCAGAGGTTGCAATTGGAATTTTAAAAAGTAAAGGATTAAGTGATAAAATTCAAGTAATTGCGTACTACATGACCCCTGGTGTATTCTCTGGCATTAAAAAAGGTACAGTACTAGCAGCACCTACAGATTCAACTGTAATTCAAGGAAGAATTGCAATCGATCAAGCAGTTAGAATTTTAGAAGGTAAACCTTATGTAAAACATGTTGGGCCATCGTTATATATGGTAGATAAATCTTCCCTTGAATCCTTTGATCAAAGTACGGCATTGGCACCTAAAGGTTTTAAACCAGTATTTGATGTTAAGTAGAGCTTTAAGGAGAATATATTGAGTCAGAAAATTATTTTAGAAGTGAAGAATCTTAGCAAAGAGTATTTTAGTGTTACTGCATTAAGTGAGCTTAGTTTTGATTTAAGAGAAGGGGAGATACATGTGCTATTTGGTGAAAATGGTGCTGGAAAATCAACTACTATCTCAATCATTGCAGGTGCTACAAAAGCAACAAGAGGGGAAGTTTTACTTGACGGTAAAATAATTTCTCTTGACTCAGTCCAAGTAGCAAGATCTCATGGAATCTCTGCGGTTTTTCAAGAGTTTAGTTTAATTGAAAATATGACAGTTGAAGAGAATTTATTTTTAAGTGCAGAAAAAAATACATTTGGATTACTCAATAAAAAAGAGTTGCATGATGCAGCTGTAAAAATTTTACATGACTTAGATTTTGATTTAAATCCTAAATCTAAAGTAGCTTATTTAACACGAGCAGAACAACAAATGGTAGAAATCGCAAAAGCATTCAGAGAAGATAATTTGCGAGTGCTTATTTTAGACGAACCAACTGCATCTTTAACAGATAAAGAAACACAACAATTATATAAATTAATTGATAAAGCAAGGTCTAAGGGTGTGGGCATAATTTATATTACACATAGAATGGCGGAAATAGATTACTTAGCAGACAGAATTACTATCTTGCGTGATGGAAAATTTATTACAACTGTTAACAAAAAAGATGTTTCTGAAAAAGAATTAATAGAATTAATGACTGGACGTGTTATAGATCAAATTTTTCCAGATATTAACTGCAATCCAAAAGACTTATTATTAGAAACACAAAATTTAAAGACGCAATCTGGCATTGTAAAAGATGTTTCAATAAAAGTACACAGAGGTGAAATCATCGGACTAGCTGGTCTAGTTGGAAGTGGAAAAAGTTTTATTGCGAGATCCATATTTGGATTAGATAAGGCATTAGAAGGTAAGGTAATATATAAAAATGAGGATTGCACAAACAGTACTCCCAAAGAAATGCTTAGTAATGGATTAGTTTATTTACCTCCTAATAGAAAAGAAGAAGGTTTACTGATGGATAGAAACAGTATAGAAAATATTTCCTTAAGTGCGATTCACAGCAATGAATTTTCTGACTACACTTTAATTAATGCTAAAAAAGAGAAAGAAAATATTCAAATTTTAGCTGATAAATTGTCTTTATATCCAAATAACATTACTTTAAGTCCTAAACATTTTAGTGGTGGAAATCAACAAAAAATTATGCTTCTTAAGTCCTTGGTTGAAGATATGGATTTAATTATATTAGATGAACCTACTGTTGGTGTTGATGTTGGAACAAGAAGTGTTATTTATAATCTTATAAAAGATCTCTGTGAAGCTGGAAAAGCAATAATAATTATCTCATCTGATTTACCAGAAGTATTGAATCTAGCATCTAAGGTTTATGTTTTTTATGGTGGTTATATTCAAGCAGAATTAGAAGGGGAAGAAATTACAGAACAAAATGTATTAAACAATTTTTTTGAAAAGAGGAATGACAAATTATGAATAATAGTATAACGGGTAATTTAAAACTATTTTTTATTAAACTAGGGGTATTGCCATTTTTATTGATATTGGCAATAGTAATTTTTAGTGTTTTATCAAGTAATTTTTTAACAGTGGAAAATTTTACAAATGTAGCCAGACAGTCAACCTACCTAGTAATTGTTGCAATAGGCCAAATGTTCGCATTGTTAACAGGTGGGTTTGATCTTAGTGTAGGCTCGATAATGGCTATAAGTTCTGTAACTACTGCAATGGCAATTGTTTTTTTTACTACAATTTTTCCAGATTCAGTGTATTTCGTAATATTTTTAGGACTTATGAGCGGGATTTTAGTTGGGATTTTAGTTGGTGCAATTAATGGACTGGGGGTATCTCTTTTTGATGTGTCTCCCTTTATTATGACTATGGGTGTTAGTTCGACAGTATTTGGAATTGCTCTATATTTGACAGGTGGAGTACCAATTTCTGATTTACCGGATGAGTTTTCGGATTTTTTTGGATACGGCACTTTATTTGGCGTTCCCATTCCAGTTCTTATTACACTTTTTATAGCTTTTAATATGTATATACTTGTTTCTCATACTATTTATGGAAGATATTTTTATGCAACAGGAGGGAATATAAAAGCAGCGAAACTTTCTGGTATTAGTACAAAAAAGTATTTATTCATGGCTTATATTATATGTGCGATATTGGCTGCTGTGGCAGGTTTATTATTAACCGCAAGAATTGGTAGTGGTGAAGCAAATTTAGGTTCCAGCTTTCCATTAGAATCAATAGCTGCATGTATTATTGCGGGAGTCTCTTTGCGAGGTGGAATTGGCAATGTTCAAAGTGTTGTATTGGGTGCATTCTTTATTATTTTAATGCAAAACGGAATGAACTTAGCCCAAATTGAATCTTATCTTCAAATTGTCGTAATTGGTATTTTACTTATTGTTGCAGTTCTTGCAGATAAGTTAAGAGAAAGACTATTAGATAGAACAAAAATTTAAAGGCTTAAAAATGAAGGTTACATTAAATGCAGATATGGGTGAAAGTTTTGGATTGTATAAGATGGGTGATGATGAAGCACTTATTCAATATGTAGATATTATTAATGTGGCATGTGGATTTCATGCAGGTGATTTTATGGTTATGGATCACACAGTGAAATTAGCCAAAAAACATGGAGTAAAAGTAGGAGCACATCCTGCTTTGCCAGATTTACAAGGTTTTGGAAGAAGAGAGATGAAGCTTGAACCTGATGAATTGAGAAATTGTATGACCTATCAAGTTGGCGCTTTGGCTGCTTTTTTAAATGCAAATGATATGCCTTTAAATCATATTAAACCTCATGGAAAACTTTATGGAATGACAGCTAAAGATAAAGCACTTTCAAGAGCTATATGTCAAGTTGCTTTAAATTTTAATGTTCCTATTGTTGGCATGAAAAATACATATCATGAAAGTGAAGCAAAAGATATGGGAGTAGAATTTATTGAAGAATTTTTTTCAGATTTGGATTATGATAATAACGGAAATTTACTTATTACTAGAGTTCACGGAACAGTTGATGTTGAAAAAGCTATTGTAAAAATTAAATTAGCTTTAAAAGATGGAAAAGTATTATCCACTGATGGGCAATTAGTTGATACAGGCTGTGATAGTATTTGTGTGCATTCTGATACAAAAGATGCAATAATACTTGCAAAATCATTGTACTCAGTTGTTCAAGAACATAATGAGAAGGGGTAATTTATGAAAAGAGTATGTGTTATAAATAGAGGAGAAATTGCTTGTAATATTATTAAAGCAATTCATGAACTTGGAATGACAGCTATTGCTTTATATTCAAAAGCGGATGAGTATTCAATGCACGTACGTATGGCTGACGAAGCTTATTTTATTGGTGATGCAGCTGCAAAAAAAAGCTACCTTAATGTTCCCGTTGTACTTCAAGTATTGAAAGAAAACAATATTGATGCTGTGCATCCTGGTTATGGATTTTTAAGTGAGAACAGTGAATTCTCTAATGCTGTTATTGCTTTAGGAATTAAATGGATTGGCCCAAGTTCTGATAATATGAATTTAATGTCTAAAAAAGATGTAGCAATAAAAGTTGCAAAAGAAGCAGGTGCAAGTGTTTTGGAAAACAGCGAATGTCTAGATATAACTTCAATAAGCGATATTGTTTCAAAAGCAAAAGAAATCACTTATCCTTTATTAATTAAAGCAGTAAGCGGTGGTGGTGGAATAGGAATGAAACTTGTTGAAAATGAAGAACAACTAAAAGTTGATGTTTTATCCACAGCTAAGATGGCCCAAGCAGCATTTGGTGATGGCAGTATTTATTTGGAAAAATATATTCAAGAAGCACGCCATATAGAAATACAAGTATTTGGGTTTAAGGATGAAGTGCTTCATTTTTATGAAAGAGAATGTTCTATTCAAAGACGTTTTCAGAAAGTACTAGAAGAAACACATGCTTGTAATATTAGTGCTGATAAAATATCTCAAATTGCAGATGATGCAGTTAAAATAGCTAATCATATCTCCTATCAAGGTGCAGGTACTGTTGAGTTTATTTATGACAATATTAGTAAAAAACATTATTTTCTTGAAATGAACACTCGTATTCAAGTTGAATATCCAGTTACTCAAAATTGTACGAATACAAAACTACTTGAATTGCAAATTCAATACGCTTTTGGTTTGCATAAAAAAATTAAACAAGAAGATATTGTTCATAAAGGACACAGTATGCAATGTAGAATATATGCAGAAAATCCAAAGCTTAATTTTATGCCATCCCCTGGTATCTTAAGTAAATTATCTTTTATTGAAGATGAAACAATTGAAATTAAAACGGGTGTTAAAGAAGGCGATAAAATTACGCATTATTATGATCCCATGATAGCAAAAGTAGTAGTAAGAGGAAAATCTAGAGAAGATGTAATTAAGAACATGTTAAGAGCATTGAACAATGTTATTATTGAAGGTGTTGCAACTAATGTTGAATTTTTAAAAAATATTTTAAATACAGAAGAATTTAAAAAAGGTGAAATCAGTACACAATTTATATCTAAACATTTAAAAAAATTAATTTAAGGAGCAAAACATGATTTATGATATTCCGCATTGTTCTCCAGGAGGAGATAGACATATATTAGTCGAATTTGGTAACGAAATGAATATTGAACTTAATTTTGTATCTCAAAACTTAGGTAAAATATTATTAGAACATGTAAAAGGAGTGATTGAAACTGCACCATGTTTTGCCTCACTATTAGTTCATTATGACCCAGATATAATTACTTATAATAGTATAAAAATAGAAATCTTAAAACTATTTTCTTCCTTAGGGCCCTCAGATAATATTGAGTTAAAAAGTAGGTTATTCTATTTTCCAACTGTTTATTTAGATCCTTGGACAGAAGAATGTGTTGAGAATTATTGTAAAACAATTGCAAAAAAACAGCCAGATCCAGAAATGATTGCAGAGTTAAATAATTTAAAAGATGTCGAGCAATTTAAGAGAGTTCATAGTGGAACAGAATACTGGATTGCAGCACTTGGTTTTTGGCCAGGATTACCTTTTATGATGCCTTTAGATCCTCGTTGTAAACTTACTGCTCCCAAATATAATCCACCTCGTTTAACAACTCCTAAGGGCGCTGTTGGAATGGGTGGAGGTAGTACTGCTATCTATCCTGAAGCATTGCCCGGAGGATACCAAATATTTGGGAGAATTCCAATGCCTATTTGGGACCCAAATAAAAGCTTTGATGTTTTTGAAGATAGTATTTGTTTATTTCAGCCAGGAGATAGAGTGAAATTTGTTCCTTGCACAGTTGATGAATTCAAAGAAATTGAAGCACAAGTGGAAGATAAAACCTATAACTATAATGTGGTTGATTATCAAAAATTTTCAGTGAAACAATATAAAGAATGGCTTGAACAACTAGATTTAGATAAAAGATTTTAGGAGGAATGAAATGATTAAAGTAATAAAACCAGGTCTTGAAACATCACTTCAAGATTACCCCGGAAGAGTTGGCTACAGAAATCAAGGTTTTCCTATTTCAGGACCCTTTGATAGTTGGTCATTTAGATTGGCCAACTTACTCGTTGGAAATGAAGTAGGTGCGGCTGCATTTGAAGCACAATTTATTGGTCCAGAACTTGAGTTTCAAGAAAATGTTGTTTTTGCTATTACTGGCGGCAATATGCAACCCAAACTATGTGGTGTTGCTATTTCGCTTAATGAGAGTATTCAAGCTAAAAAAGGTGATGTTTTAAGTATGTCTTTCTCTTTGCAAGGTGCAAGAACATATATCGCTTTTGCAGGAGGAGTAAAAAGTACTCCCTGGCTTGGATCTCAATCTACTTTTCACAAAGCTGGAATTGGTGGAATAGATGGCAGGGCTCTTAAAGCTGGTGATACAATTACTTTAAATAATAGTACTACGGCTATAGTAGGACAAAGAGTAAAAGAAGAGTTTTTACCAACGTTTAGTAAAAATAAAATATGGGAAATTGAAGTAGTTGCAGGTCCTAATGATGATTGGATTGATGAAGAAGGGCACAAAAGATTTTTAAATGAGCCTTGGAAACTTGATGCAAAAAGTGATAGAACAGGATTCAGATTAAATGGGCCAGATTGGACATTTACCAAAAAAGCACTTAATAAAACTGCGGATCATGGTAGTGATCCTGCAAATATTATTGACCATGGATATCCTGTTGGTGGAATAAATTTGGCAGGACAAACGCCCATTATTTTAGTCAGTGATGGCCCAAGTATGGGCGGATTTATTTGTCCATATACTGTTCCTACTTGTGCCTTTTATAAATTAGCACAATCAAAATCAGGAGAAATATATAATTTCAAGTTAATTACTGTTGAAAAATCTCAAGAAATGGCACGAGAAATTAGTAAAAAATGTTCAATTGATGCAATTGAACTAATTAAAGTATAAGGGGAAATTATGATTTGTGAAGTACTTACAATGACACCAGGTAATATGTGGAAAGTAGAAGTGAAAGTTGGTGATAAGGTTCAGGATGGAGATCTTTTATTTATTATGGAAGTTATGAAAACTGAAGTTAATCATGTTGCAGAAATAAATGGAACTGTAACAGAAGTTAATATTATTCCAGGAGAAGAAGATTTAGAAGCGGGTTTTATTGCAATGAAAATTGAAGAATAATAAAATCTCAAAATAATTCATTTTAGTGAATGAGTAAATTTCTATTGAGTGGGGTTGTAGTATTTATCAACTTTATGCTAAGTGTGATTTATGTCTACTGCATGTAGATTAACTATTTATATATGGAAAGGAATACTCATGAAATCAAATAGACCGCAAGCAAAAGCCAAATTACAAATTGAAAATGAGCGGGTCATCATTACTGAGTGGAGTTTTGCTCCTGGCGCAGAAACAGGTTGGCATAAACATGCATATGATTACATTGTTGTTCCAACTCTAAAAGGTAACTTACTTATGGAAACCAAGGAAGGTCTAAATATCGTCGAGTTAGAAGGAGGGCAGTCTTACTATCGTCCTGTCGGTGTGGAGCATAATGTAGTTAATTCTAATGATTATTCCTTTTCATTTGTAGAAATAGAGTTAAAATAGAAATTAAAACATAAGTATTAAAAGAAGTTAATATTTATGTTTACACATTTTAAATAGGACAAAATATTAAAAATATTACTTTGTCCCCATCACTTCAATTAGATAAAAAGAATAGAGTAGAAGGTGAAAGAAACTTGAGTGCATATTTTAGTACATAAGATAACAATGGTTTAATAAAACATGCATGAGATAAGATTGCTCTCTTTGCACCTTTTATTATATTAAAAGAACAAATTGATGAAATGCTTAGAACAACGCAAGAACGTTTGAAAAAGTATTTTAGTGTAAAAGGCTAGAAAATGAAAAAAACAAATGATATGAACGAACTCCTAAGTAAAAATGATATCACTGATATACGTCAAGACTGGACAAAAAAAGAAATTGAAGAACTGTATGAAAAACCTTTTATGGATGTAATTAGTCAAGCTTCTTTACTGCACAGAAAGTACAATCCTTTAAATAAGGTGCAACTAAGTAGTTTAATTAATATTAAAAGTGGTGGATGTAGTGAAGATTGTAAATACTGTTCACAAAGTTCAAGATATAATACAAATGTCGAAAAAAGTAAACTACTTGATAAAGAAGAAATTATGAAGTTGGCAAAAAAAGCGAAAGAAGCTGGAGCAAGTAGGCTTTGTTTAGGAGCGGCATGGAAGAGTCCTAGTAAAAAAAGTATTGAAATGCTGGGTGAAATAATTAAGGATATTAAAGAGCTTGGAATGCAAACTTGTATGACTTTAGGAATGATTAATCCGGAACAAGCAGCTTTGTTATCAGAAAAAGGTTTAGATTATTACAACCATAATATAGATACTTCAGAGGAATATTATAAAGAAATTATTACAACAAGAAGTTATCAAGACAGACTTGATACTATTAAAAATGTAAGAGATGCCAATATACACGTATGTAGTGGTGGAATAATTGGCATGGGAGAAAGTAGAATGGACAGAATCGGTATGTTGTACACTTTATGTACAATGCCTTCTCATCCTGACTCTGTTCCTATTAATAAACTTGTTCCTATGCCAGGTACTCCAATGGAAAATAGTACGCCTATTAGTATTTTTGAATGGATTAAAACAATTGCAGTAGCAAGAATTGTTATGCCAAAGTCATATATACGACTCTCTGCAGGAAGAAGTGATATTTCAAAAGAAGGACAAGCATTATGTTTTTTAGCTGGAGCAAATTCAATTTTCTATGGTGAAAAACTTTTAACTTCATCTAACCCATCTCAGAATGAGGATTTAGATTTGTTTGTGGAATTAGGAATAACTCCAGAATAAATATTATTTAATATTTTTGTAAAAAGAAAAAGAAAAAGAATACAAAAGAAATAAAAGCGAAGCCAAAGTAATAATAAAACTTTTGTATTAATTAATCCTATGGAACAATGTTATTAATACTAATAACATGAAAACTCATTTATAGATATAGAGATTAAATAAATTTAAAAGGATACTTTTGACTAATAAAAAATTAATGGATGAAGACTTAAAATATATTTTTCATCCTTGTTCTCAAATGAAAGATTATGAGACACTTCCTTTAATTCCAATCAAAAAAGGGAAGGGGTCATATATTGAAGATTTTGAAGGAAATAGATATTTAGATTGTATCTCCTCTTGGTGGGTTAACTTATTTGGACATTCTAATGATTATATTAATGGGAAAATCAGTGAACAACTTGAAGATCTAGAACATGTTATATTTGCAGGATTTACACATATGCCTGCTATAACACTTGCCAAACGAATAATTAAATTAACTCCAGAACCCCTTCAAAAAGTTTTTTTTGCTGATAATGGTTCCTCTGCAATAGAAGTGGCTCTTAAAATGGCTTTTCAATACTATAAAAATAAAGGGGAGTCGAGACCTTTATTTGTTTCTTTAAGCAACTCTTATCATGGCGAAACAATGGGCGCATTAGCTGTTAGTGATTCTGGTATGTATAAAGAAATATATGAAGACATTTTAATTAAAACTTTACACGCAAAGTCACCTGCGCTATTTGATGAAAACGAAGCTTTAGAGGATATGAGAAATATTTTAAAAGCTAACAATGGTAAAGTAAGTTCAGTTCTTATTGAGCCCTTAGTTCAATGTGCAGGTTCAATGAAAATGTATAATGCAAGTTATATAACAGAACTACGAAAAATTTGTGACGAATTCGATGTGTTTTTAATAGCAGATGAAATTGCCGTTGGCTTTGGTCGTACGGGTACATTATTTGCTATTGAACAAGCTAATATTTCACCAGATTTTTTGTGTACTTCTAAAGGCTTAACCGGAGGATATTTACCTTTATCGATGGTATTATTTACAAATGACATTTACGATGCTTTTTATTGTGACTATAACGAAGGAAAATCTTTTTTAGATTCTCATTCTTATACAGGAAATACTTTAGCTTGTGCAGTTGCAAATGCTGTTTTAGATATTTTTGAAAAGGAAAATACTCTTGAACAAAATTTAAAAAAAATAAAATTTATAAAAGATGAAACCAGAAAGTTTAAGAAACTAAGTAATGTTTTGGAAGTGAGACAAACGGGCATGATTTGTGCGATTGAACTTCTCCCTTTTCCAGAAGGAAAAAGAGTGAATCTAACAATTTTTCAAGAAGCCTTAAAAGAGGGTGTTTATATTCGCCCATTAGGTAATGTCATTTATTTTATGCCTCCATATTGTTTCACAAAAGAAGAGTTAAAAAAGATGATTGATACTACATTTACGATTGTAAAGTCACTAAAATATAGTTAAGTTTGGAATTGGAGGAGGAGGTAAATCTTAAAACATTAATTTTAAGGATTTTAATTATAGCAATATTAAATTTTAAATGCTGACAGAATTTTATACCTATCATTATTAAATTTCAAGTATGAATTTGAATTCTCTCTCCTTAATTATTTATACAATTTATAGAAGAGTTCATATCAGAAAATAGGGCTTACTGGAATATGAAATGTTCCCTTAATTATGCCATTCTTATTCTCAATATAATCATTTTTAAAAATAATATATGAAGGAATAATTGTTTTATCATATTCACTATTTGGCAACCATTCATGATAAACCCATTTAGTAAACATTAAAATGTCTGCATCTGTCCCTTCAATTTCAAAAGTAACGCATAAACATTCATCTATAACCAATACTGGTAAATTATTATTAATTAATTCTATTTCGGGATCTTTTGGTATTACACATGCCACGTAATTACCCTCATGTAATTGTGTGATAGTTGGATTATCATGATATATACCAATTTGTTCATATTCTTTAATTTTATGCGTATATATCCATGCATCCATTTTTTTCCAAATATTATTATAGTTTGAACTATATCCAACTTGCCTGCAATAATACGCCATTCGGGGTTTGACTTTTACTAAATCATGTTTTAAACTGTTAAAATTAATATTTGTTGTATATTGTTTTTCATACTCGTTTAAGATTGAATTTGAGTATTCAATGAATCCTCCATTTCTCCAGTATTTTGGTGTTTGACCAAATCGTTTTTTAAAGGCTCTACTAAATGAGGTGTACGCACTATATCCACACATATTAGAAATTTCACTAATAGTTAAATGATTATTAGCAATTAATAAATTTGCAGCTTTTTGCAGCCGAATAATCTTTATTGTTTCATAGATAGCTCGTCCTCTTTGTTTTTTGAAGATTTTATAAAGATGAAATTTATTAATTCCATATTCATAAGCTAACTCATCTATGTCTATATCAAATTCGATATTATCATAGATATAACTCATCAAATTATTTACAATTTTGCTGTTTTTTAAGTTGGTAGACTTTTTATACATATTCTATTATAGCACTTTTATAATAATAAAAATAATAAAATAAATAATAAAAAAATAAGGTGTATGTGTATATACATTTTCGTATGCTATATCCTCTTGAATTTTTCAATATTTTATTTACAAGGATTATCTTTGTTAATTGAAGGTTTTTTAATATTATAATATCAAATATATATTTGTAAGTTTTTTCAGATTGGAAATAACATGACTATAACAATCTTTAATAACGTATTTTTTGATTTTTGTTCATTTCTTATTGATAAAGCCAATACTTTTAATATTCTTCAACCTTTTTTTTTGTAAACACTTACCTTGAATCAATTTTATAATCTTCCTAAATGTGACTTTATCTCTATTTTAATAGTATATTTCTTTATATAATTAAAAATAATAATTTATGTGCCAATATTATTAATTAAGGAACAAGTTTAAAGATTAATTAAAGAGGAAGAATATAATCTATCCTTCCTCTTCTTTAATTATATATTTAAGATGAATAATAATTTATTATTCTTATTTTGTGTTATTTATTACTTCCTTTAAAGTAGTAATAATTTGGTGGATTTGTTCTTTTGAAATTATAAATGCAGGTGACAATGCAATAGTATCAGCAATAGGACGAATTAAAACACCTTTTTTATAACATGCTTCATATATTTCTTTTCCTCTCTCTCCTACTTTATTCTCTCTTGAACTTAATTGAATTGCACCAACTAATCCAATATTTCTGATATCTATTACATTGTTACAATCTTTTAAAGAGTGTATTTGTTCTTGAAAGTATTCTTCTAAAGAAGCAACTCTTTGAATTAAATTTTCTTCTTTATACGCTTTTATTGTAGCAAGTGCAGCAGCACAGGCAAGTGGATGACCGGAATAAGTATATCCATGAAAAAACTCAATGGGAGTATTACTATTATTAACAATTTGATTATATATTTTTGTATTAGCAATTACTGCACCCATAGGTATTGCGCCACTAGTTAATCCTTTTGCTGTTGTAATAATATCTGGATTAACATCAAATTTATCGGCAGCAAAGGCTGTTCCTAATCTTCCAAATCCAGTTATCACTTCATCAAATATAAGCAAAATGTCGTTTTGTTTACATATTCTCTCAATTTTCTTTAAATATCCTTTGGGTGGAATATGCACACCAGCTGCACCTGCAACAGGCTCAATTATGAGTGCGGCAATATTCTCCGCCCCATGCATATTGATTAAATCTTGCAAGGCATCTGCTTTATTAGCACCAAACTCAGGAATACCTTTTGAAAATGCATTTTTTTCTATATCAAGTATTGTAGGGATGTGAAATGTATTTATAAGATTATTATAATCTCTTTTATTATTCACTAAACCTCCAACAGAAATTCCTCCAAAATTCACACCATGATAAGAATGTTCTCTGCCTATAATAATATTCTTATTTGCTTTTCCAAGAGATTTTTGATAGGCTAATGCCATTTTTAATGCACTCTCAACTGATTCTGAACCAGAGTTTGTAAAAAATACATGATCTAAGCCATCAGGAGCAAGTGAAGTTATTTCTTTTGCTAATTCAAGCTCTAAATTATGTCCAATTTGAAAAGGAGGAGAATAGTACATCTCTTTTACTTGTTTTGTTATTGCTTCAACTATCTTGCTGTGATTATTTCCTAAGTTACAGCACCAAAGTCCGGCAAGAGCATCTAAGATTTTCTCTCCATTTTCATTTGTATAGTACATTCCATCTGATTTAACAAAAATTGTAGGGTTTTCATTAAATGCTCTATTTGCAGTAAATGCTTTCCATAATACGTCTCTGTTTTTCATTGTTTCTCCTATTCTACTAATAATTTTTAACGCTCATATATTAATTGAAATATATAAACTGACTTCTCTTATGTGTATTTAATTTATAGGCTAAGTGTTATTAATTAAAAAAACTACTTGCTCTATACACTCAAGTAATACTATGAATATATTTATGCTCATTTTCTTTTCTTATAACATAGTAATAAATTTTAAAATGAGTAAAATATAATTCTCATTCCTTAGTTAGATAAGTCTTTTGTAACTTCAAATATTGTAGCAGTATAAAAAAAACTATTCTTCCCATCATTTGATAAAAAAGTTTACAATTCTTGGCTTTTTTAAGTTATTCCAATTAATCGGGGTTTTCTTATCAATATTTACACTAAAAATGAAAATGAGCTGCTATTTTAAACATCTATACTTTATAATTGTTTTTTTGTTATCTCTAATCGTACTTTTATGCTTTTGCATGTGTGAGCATGACTACGTGCATTATTAATTGAATATGTTTAAATTCATTTGTTCATGTTAAATTACCGTTCTTGATTTTTTTAAATAATGTAAAGTATTATTAATTAAGACTTGACTATAATTTAATAAAGACAAAGGAGTTTTATGAAAACATTAAAATCTGCATCGTTAGACTCTTTTGATGCTTTTTGTGTTGATGTTGAAGTTACATTTACAAAAGGTATGCCTGCTTTTTCTATTGTTGGACTTGCTGGGTCTGCTATTATGGAATCACGCGATAGAATTAAGTCGTGTTTGTTAAGCAATGATTATAAATTTCCCGCATCAAAAATAACTATTAATCTCTCTCCCAGTGATTTAAAAAAAACAGGTTCACATTTTGATTTGTGTATAGCTTTACTTATTTGTTTGTATGATAAACGAGCCAGTTTTGAAGATTTTTATATTTTTTCTGAACTTGGATTAGGAGGAGAGCTAAAAGATACTCAAAGTATTTTTTCTTTGGTTCTGTCCTTATACAAACAAAAGCGTTTAAAAAAAGTACTTGTTTCTAAAAAAAGTGCGCAAAAGTTGGCTTTGATTCCTAATATAGATATTTATTGTGTTGAAACATTCAAAGAAGCCTGCGATTTTTTTCTGGAAAATAAAAAAGAAGAAAAACGTTTTACGAATATTAATTTTGAATATGACTTTTTTACAATCAATAATAAAAGGTATTTTTTTAATCATTCTTATAAAGAAGATTTTAAAGAAGTTCTTGGACAAACACAAGCTCTAAGGGCAGCGTTGATTTCAGCTTGTGGCAATCATAATATGCTTTTATTAGGCAGTGCTGGGTGTGGAAAAAGTATGATATCAAAAAGACTTCAGTATATTATGCCTCCCATGAGTGAAGATGAAATCTTAGAAAAAGCAAATCTTTTAGCTATTAATAATGAAGATATATCTTTTTCACCTCTTCGCGTAATGCGCTCACCCCATCACAGCTCAACAAAAGCTTCTATTTTTGGAGGAGGTACAACTAATGCTAAAATAGGAGAAATCGCTTTGTGTAATAATGGAATATTATTTTTTGATGAATTGCCTCATTTCCCTAAAATGGTTCTTGAAGCATTAAGAGAACCTTTAGAAGATTACAAAATTTTAATCTCTAGGGTTAATTCTAAAACAAAATACACAACAAAGTTTTTATTTATATCTGCAATGAATCCCTGTCCTTGTGGAAATTTATTAAGTTTGCTAAAGGTATGCAGATGCTCAGACCTAGAAATAAAACGCTATGAAAATAAAATATCAGAGCCTTTAATTGATAGAATTGATTTGTATGTATTGATGAATGAAATAGATGAAAATAAAGTAGAAACCTATAGCTCCTCTTTTATGCATGAAGAAGTTTTAAGAGTATTTAAAATACAAAAAAACAGAGAACAAGAAGATTTAAATGGCAAATTAAATGATCAGGATTTAAAAAAATATTGTTTTTTAGATGAAAAATCGAAAGAATTATTAGATAAAGCAACAAAAACTTATTCTTTGTCTTTTAGAAGTCAAAATAAAGTACTAAAAGTTGCAAGAACTATTGCTGATTTAAACAAGAATAAAAATATAGGTCTTAATGACCTTTTTGAGGCACTTAGTTTTAGATATAAAAGAAAATAAAAAGGATTTAAGGTCTAAGTGGATATTTCTAACAAAAAAGGTATAATAAGCAAAATAAATATGAAAAGATTAAACAAATTAAAAGTTTAATCTGCAATCATAAGGAAAATAATTGAATAAATGTGGTTATGTATCAGTAGTTGGACGTCCTAATGCAGGGAAAAGTTCACTTGTAAACTGGCTAGTAGGTGAAAAAATTGCGATGGTTTCTCATAAAGCCAATGCAACAAGAAGAAGATCAAATATTATTGTAATGCATGAAGACGATCAAATAATTTTTGTAGATACTCCAGGACTTCATCAAACAGAAAAACTTTTGAATCAGTTTATGTTAGAAGAAGCGTTAAAAGCTATGGGAGATTGTGATTTAATTTTATTTCTGGCTCCTATTACAGATAAAGTTGAACATTATTTGGACTTTTTAGAAAAAAATAAGAAAAATGTACAACATCTTTTATTGTTAACTAAAATAGATTTTGTTTCAAACAGTGAAGTACTTACAAAAATGGAAGAATACGAAAAATACAGTGATAAATATGAAGCTATTATTCCTGTATCTATTAAAAAAGCAACAACACATGCTGACATCTTGGATGTAGTGGTTAAATATTTACCAGAACATCCGTATTTATTTGATACTGAAATTATGACAACGGAACATATGCGAGATATCTTTAAAGAATTTATTAGAGAGGCTATTTTTGATAATATTTCTGATGAAATCCCTTATGAAACGGACGTTATCATTAATAAAGTTGAAGAAAAAGAAAATATCGATGTTATAAAAGCGACTATTGTTGTTCAAAAATCTACTCAAAAAGGTATGATTATTGGAAAAGGGGCGGTTGCTATTAAAAGAATAGGTAAAGATGCCAGATTAAAAATAGAAAAACTTACGGGTAAAAAAGCTTATTTAGAACTTTTTGTTTCTGTTAAAAAAGGCTGGACGAAAAATAAAGAAGGACTTGAAGAATTAGGTTACAATTTCTAGTCTTTAATAAAAGTTAGGAAAACCTAACTTTTATTCTTACAAAAATATAAACACTCTCCAATATATAAATCATTTTTTACAATACTATTAATGCTATTTTTACGTATTTAAATTAATTTACATTTAATCAAAAGTAAAATATAATCTAAAACATTATTTATTAAGGTTATGCTTATGAATAAATTAAATTACATTAATAATCTACATCCTCATATTATTAATGTCAATGAAAAAATACAAAAAAAATATCTTCATGATTTTTTGAAAGATAAAATAAGTGTAATAGGTGCTTTGGAAAAAGATATTTATTATTCCTATTTGTTTTTTAGCAAACAATATCAAATAACCTATTCTAAAGATAAAATTCCTTTTGTGTATATATTTGAGCTTTATTACGTGAATAAAGCCCTCAATGATAATATTGATCTTTTTTTTACGAAGGATTATTTTGTGATTTATTATCAACAAATGATATATTTTTATAAAGAAAACAAACAAAATTTACTTGAAGATATTCTTGAGTATGTGAAGTATGAATTAAAATTAGAAATTACAAATGTTATAAAAATCAAGCCAGAACAGTTTTTACAGTACAAACAAGAGTTTTTGAAAAAAACACAAACTTCTTTTAGAACTTCTTTTACGCTGTATGCTTTTTTTGTATATATAATAATATTTATTTTTGTTTTTCAGTATTATTACTCTACTAGAAGTTACGTAGAATCAATTACGATTCAAAAAACAAATGAAATTAGAACAAAGTCTTTTACAAATAATATATCTCTTTTGTTTGTTAAACTGGATAAACATCACTTAAAAGTTAAACATTTCCAATATCAGAACAATGAATTGCGCTTAAGTATACAAAGTAAAAATATCAATAATTTTTATGATTTTTTAAAGAATGAAAAAATAGAGATACCTTTTACTTATGAAAAACATAACTTGGTATATGAAATTAATGCAGTTTTTACTTTTTAGCAAAGAATACTTTATAAGCTTAAGCTTTTTTCAAAAGTTTGAAGTTTATTTCATTTCTAGCTGTTTGATTTTTTCTTTATTTTATTTTAATAAAGAGAGCGTAAAAATGACTACAGTTAAATATGTAAAAACACAAAATATTTCATCCATAAATATTCTGCATATTTTAGAAGAAAAATTAAAAAGCTATAAGATCAATGTAAAAAAGTTTGATTTTTTATCTTCTTCTTTTAATTACGAACTGGAAGGAACGTATCTTAATTTATTGAATTTTCTTCATTATTCTCAAACTATTACTAGTAAAGTAGAGATTGAATATCTCGAGTTATTTTATGAAAAAGAAAAGAAAAAATTTAAAATGCATTTAATCATTTCTTTTAATTCAATAAAAAAAGAAAATGAAAATCTAAGTAATTTAAAATTTGTAGATGTTTTTAAAGAAAATAAATTCAAAAAAGCACTAAAACTTGAGGCTATTGTTGGTAAATATATAGTGATTAACAAAAAAATATATTATTTAAACGATACTATTTCTTCTTATGTAATAAAAGAGATTAGCCCTTCTTTGGTACGTTTAAAGAATAAAAATAGTGAAAAAATATTAAGGATAAATGATTATGTGCGAAATTAATAAATACATTTTGAATTATAAACTAATACAATCTTTTAATAGTGATATTCTTATAAAAAACCTCATATTACCCATTTATAAAGACGATTTATTTACCTTTTGTTTCTCTATTTTACAGGAGAAAGAAATATCACAATTATTAAATACTCCTGTTAAAACACTAAATCATGATTTATTAAAAGAAGATTTTCTATTTTATTTAAATGAAATAGAAGTAAAAGAAAAACTCTATTCTTTGAGTATTTCTTCTTTATTTGAAGAACATAAGAGTATCAATAATTTTATTTACTCTTTGCTTACTTATGCGAATAACACCGGTGCAAGTGATATCCATTTTGATGTAAATGAACAATTTTTTTACATTCGTTTTAGAATAGATGGACGCTTAAAACACTATTTTAATTTTGACAAAAAATTGTTTTTAATAGTATCTTCTGTATTAAAACTCTATTGTAAAGAAGATATTACACAGTTAAGAAAACCACTTAATGGAAGATTTACAAAAAGTATTAACAATAAAGAAGTGGATTTTAGATTTTCTTCAATGCCCACAATATTTGGGGAATCGCTTGTGTTAAGAATACTAAATAAAGCCAATATTTCAAAAAACCTAAAAGAGCTTGGGTTTTCAACCCAATCACATGATTTAATTAAAAAAAGCCTGACTTTAAGTTCTGGAATAATTTTAGTAACAGGTCCAACGGGATCTGGTAAAACTACAAGTTTATATGCAATGTTAAATATTCTAAAAAACCTAAATAAAAAAATTATTACAATAGAAGATCCTGTTGAATATCGTTTGGATTATATTCAACAAGTAGAAATAAATGAAAAAATCAATTTAACTTATCATGAAATATTAAAAAATATTTTGAGACAAGACCCCGATATTATTTTAATAGGAGAAATACGTGATGAAGAAGCTTTAAATATAGCTATTCAAGCTTCTTTAACAGGACATCTAGTATTAGCTACACTTCATACAAACAGTGCTTGTGATACGCTTAACCGTTTAAAGGATTTAAACGCGCCTTCTTATTTATTAGCAAATACTTTAAAAACAATTGTTTCTCAACGTTTAGTACTTAAAAAATGTGAACGGTGTTTTGGTAAAGGTTGTGCTTCTTGTAATTATACAAAGTACAAAAACAGAGAAGTTATTTCAGAGACTTTATATATCAATGAAGAAATAGCAGCTTTTTTGTTAAACAATAAAGACAGTTCTTTCATCAAAAAATATCTTCATTCTAAGGGTTTTGTTTTTATGGAAGAAGATGCAAACAATAAAATTAAAAACAATAAAACGACTTTAACAGAAGTAAATAATGTATTGAATCAGGAATTATGAAAAAGTATAGAATTTATTATCAAAAAAACAAACAATTATTAAATAAAGTAATTTATTCAAGCGATATAAACAATGAAATCATGCCTCCAAATACAATTAAAGTTAGGCTTTTAAGTAAAAAAAACAGTAAATATATTTCAATGAAACGTATATTATTATTTGTTTCAAAACTTTCAAGAATTCTACAAGTGAATATTGCTTTAGTAAGCGCTATTAGTATTTTACAAAAAAGTGAAAATGACTTACTTTTAAAAGAGCTTTTAGAAGAACTTTCTTTTTGTCTTAAAAAAGGAAATACTATGGATATGGCTTTGGAGGAATATTCTTTTTCGCATAAAATATTGATCTTACATTATTTTAAAATGGCTTCAAATAAAGGCGATGCTAAGCGTATTATTAAAGCACTTTTTTCTCTTTTAAAAAATATAGACAAACTTAATGAAACTTTTTTGTCCACGCTTAGATATCCTCTTATTCTGATATTTGCTACATGTATATGTTTTATAAGTATTTTTATTTTTGTTGTACCTAATTTGGAAGCCGTTTTTTCACAAAGAGATAATTTGCCTATTTTTACTAAAAGTTTATTCTTTTTTAATGAATTGTTTAAAGACTATCTTTTATTTATAGTGATTTTTACTTTTTTAGGAATTTTTCTTCTTTATTATTCTTTGCATAAATATGCCTTGTTTAGGTATTTTATTGATAGGATTTTATGTACATATATCCCTGTTTTAAAAGAGCTTATTTATATAAAAAACATGTATGTTTTTTTCTCTTCTGTAAGAACTTTGATTAAATTAAACTATGAAGTAAACGTAGCAATCGATTATTCTCTTGTTTTAATAAATAATAAATATTTATTGGCTAAAATGTCTTTTATTAATACAGATTTGCAAAACGGCTTAAGTATTGAAGAAGCATTTAGAAAAACAAATGTTTTTGACGAAACAAGTTTATCTTTGCTTGATCTGGGACAAAGAAGTAATAACATTGATTTAATAATGAATGATCTTGTAAAGAAATATAAAAAAGATTTTAAAAAAACAGTGAATAATATCTCTGTTTTAATTGAGCCTCTTTTTTTCTTTATTATTTCACTCTTAATTATATGGATAGTACTTGCAGTATTTCAACCTATTTGGAGTATTAGTGAGTTTATGAATTAAAAGGCTAAAATTTGAGTGAAAAAGTATTTGAAGATTCTATAAAGAATATATTGGGTCATATTGGTGAAGATATTAATCGTGAAGGTTTAAAAGATACACCTTCAAGAGTTAGAAAAGCATACGATTTTATGTTTTCAGGATACAAAGAGGATCCTGAACAAATTATCAAAAAAGCCTTGTTTACTTCAACAAATGACGAGATGGTAGTGGTAAAAGATATTGAGTTTTATTCTTTTTGTGAGCATCATATGTTGCCAATTATTGGAAAAGCACATGTAGCTTATATTCCTAATGGAAAAGTAATTGGTTTATCAAAAATACCAAGAGTTGTTGATGTGTTTGCAAGAAGATTACAAATACAAGAACAATTAACAGAAGAAATTTGTGATGCGTTAAATGAACATTTAAAACCAAAAGGTGTGGCTGTAATTATTGATGCCAGACATATGTGCATGGAAATGAGAGGGGTTCAAAAGATTTGTTCCACTACTGTTACTTCTGCATTAAGAGGTTTGTTTAAAAGGGAAAAAACAACAAAAGATGAATTTTTAGCTATTGTATCTTCTTCTTTTTCTAAATAATCTAAGTCATTCTTTTAAAGAAGAATGACTTTTGCTAACATTAAAAAAGAGAAAAAACCCACAATATCTGTAACTGTTGTTAATAAAACAGTACTTCCTAAAGCAGGATCAATATCAAAACGTTTTAATATTAAGGGTATAGATGCCCCAAATAAACCTGCTGAAAACAAATTAATAATCATTGAAAGTCCAATTACCACACCTAATAGTGCTGTATCAAACCAGAAATAAGCAATAAATCCCATTAAAACAGCGAAAATACCACCATTAATTAGTGCAATTAGTACTTCTTTTTGTATGGCTTCTTTTGAATTTTCTAAATCAATATCTCCAAGAGCTAATTGTCGCACCATTACGGTTAAAGTCTGCGTTCCTGCATTTCCACCCATGGAAGCAACTATTGGCATTAAAATGGCGAGTGCTACATAGGCTTTTAAGGTTTCTTCAAAATAACCAATTACTAAAGATGCTAAAATAGCAGTTCCTAAGTTTAAACACAACCAAATAGCTCTTTTTTGGGCGGTTTCACTTATTTTATCTTCGTGTTCATAATCTTCATTAACCCCTGCTAATTGGTACATTTGTTCTGTTGCATTTTCTTCAATAACATCAATGATATCATCAGAAGTAATTCTTCCTATTAACATGCCTTGATAACCAACAACAGCAACAACAGATAAATCGTATTGTTCAAAATCTTTCGTAACTTGATCAATATGTTCATTGTCGTTTACTTTAAAAGGTTTAAACTTATTTTCTTCGTGTTGATTAATTAGGTCTTGGTATTTTGTATCAAAATCATAAATAATTAAATCTTCTAAAAGAATAGTAGCAATAAGAATTTTGTCATCATTTACAATAAATACTTGATGAATATTTTCCAGTTCATTTTCTTTTTTTGCTTCTTTTAATACAGCAATAGAATCCCCAATGGTATCTTTAATATTTGCAGAAAATAGCTCTGTTTGCATATATGAACCGGCGTCATCTTCATCATAACGTTTTAACCAAGAAATTTCTTCTTGATCTTCTTCTTCAAGACCTTCAAAAATTTCTTTTGCTTTTTCTTCATCTATTTCTTCAAGTTCTTGAATAATATCCGTTTGATCATCTGATTCAAGTTCATCTACAGCATGGGTTAATTGTTTGGAACTTAATTCTTCATAGGCTTTTTCTCTTAAGGTATCAGGAAGTTCAAGTAAAACATCCCCTAAAATATCATCTGGTATATTAATTAGTACATGTATAAAATCTTTTTCAGATTTATGCTCAATCTTTTTTAAAGAGTTTGCAATGTCACTTGGATGTAGATCTTCTATTTTTTTTAGAAGTTTACTTGGATTTTTAATAATTAGATCGGATGACATATCTTCTCCTACATTGATAAAATAGTTTTTACTTCAATTGATTTTAAATTAAGAGCTTTTGCATCTGAGTGTTTTATACTACGTAATAATTCTTTTGACAAAACTTTTGTTTGTGCTAAAAATCTTCTTTTTGCTTTTCCTCTTAGTTTTGTTTTTGTAATTCGAACTACTTTTAAAGGATTAACCGCGCGTCTGTTTTTATACAAACCAAAGTGTAAGTGAGGTCCTGTACTTCTTCCCGTACTTCCTACATAACCAATAAGCGTTCCTTGTCTTACTCTTGAGCCTCTTCGTAAACCACCCTTAAAACTTTTCATATGAGCATATAAGGTTTTATATCCATTTTTATGAGATATTTCAATGACTTTACCGTAACCACCTTTTCTTCCTCTAAAAACAATCTTTCCTGCAGCCGAAGCATAAATATTTCTACCTCTTGGAGCTGCAAAATCGGTTCCTAAATGGGCTCTGTAACGTTTTAAAATAGGGTGCCATCTTTTTCGTGTAAACTGAGAGGAAATTCTTTTATAACGTAAAGGTATTTTGAAAAAATAAGAGGTCAGACTTTTCGCTTTATCATTATAGTATTTCCCATCATCATCATTTTTAAAAATAAAAAACTTTCTTTTATTCACTTCAATCAGTGCTGCCAATAAAGTTGGGCTTCCAAAGTATTTGCCTTCTCTTATTTTTTGTTTGTATTTTAAAACAAGATTATCGCCTTTTTGAATACCTCTAAAATTAACACTTTTTTGATAGGCTCTAATAAATTCATTGGCAAGTAATTTATTATTTGTAGTATCCAAAATATCTTGATAGGGAGAGTATTTAATTTTAATTGCGATAGTTTGTTCTATTTCATCATAAGAAATAGGTGAAAACTTTAAAGAATATTTTTCATCAATATATCTAATATGTATCTGCAATTCCTCAGAAACAGGTATGAGTATTTGTTTTATCTGTTTTTTATCATCGTACATTATTTGATAATCAATGCCTGCTGTAATCTCTGATAATAACTCTTTATCTTGTTCATCTTTATCAAAATATAATGTATGTGGAATGTCATTTTTTTCTAAAAAGTTTAAAAAACTATCGCCTTTTGGCCACTGTAGGGTCTGTACTTCGTTCGCATATAAAGTACTAATAAATAATAATATTGTCAATAATAGTTTCAAATCATCTCTTTGTGCTTAAGTGGGCACATTATATCAAATCAATTATAAAAACAAGAGCAGGCTAAGTTTTTTTATTAAAACTTTTTTTAACTCTTTGTTAGATATAATCGCAATATATATCAAAATAAGCTCAAAAAATTAATTATTTAATTGATTTTATTTTGGTATATCAACAAGGTAAAGGCAAAAAATGCAAAAAGAAGAGTTAAACCTAGAAGAAATGGCGTTGGCACATTCATTAAGTCTTGAAGAGCTAGAAAACATTAAAACGATTTTAAAAAGAGATCCTAATTATGTTGAGATAGGTATTTTCTCTGCTATGTGGAGTGAACATTGTTCTTATAAATCAAGTAAAAAATACTTAAATGGTTTTCCTACTACTGCTCCATGGGTAATTCAAGGCCCTGGTGAAAATGCGGGTGTTATTGATATTGGTGATGGTTATGCAGCTGTTTTTAAAATGGAATCACATAATCACCCTTCTTTTATTGAACCTTATCAAGGAGCTGCAACTGGTGTTGGTGGAATATTAAGAGATGTATTTACTATGGGTGCACGTCCAATTGCTAATATGAATTCAATTCGTTTTGCTGGAATTGAAGGCGATAGTGAAACTGCTAAAAAACACAGATTTTTACTTAGAGGCGTAGTTGCTGGTATTGGTGGATATGGAAATTGTATGGGAGTTCCTACTATTGGAGGAGAAACTACTTTTGAAGAATGTTATGCCGGAAACAATCTTGTAAATGCTTTTACACTTGGACTTGCTAAAACAGATGAAATCTTTTTAGGTTTGGCTGAGGGTGTTGGAAATCCTGTTATGTATGTTGGTTCTAAAACAGGTCGTGATGGATTAGGTGGAGCTGTTATGAGTTCTGCTGCATTTACAGAAGACAATGAAGACAAACGCCCAACTGTACAAGTTGGAGACCCTTTTACTGAGAAACTATTATTAGAAGCGTGTTTAGAATTATTTAAACATGATTATATTATTGGTATTCAAGATATGGGAGCTGCTGGACTTACTTCTTCTTCTTTTGAAATGGCAGGACGATCTGGTTCTGGTATGAGAATGGATTTAGAGAAAATTCCAGCAAGAGAAGAAAATATGACACCTTATGACTTTATGCTTTCTGAATCACAAGAAAGAATGTTAATTTGTGCTAAAAAAGGTTGTGAAGATAAAATCATTGAAATTTTTGAAAAATGGGAATTAGATGTAGCTGTTGTTGGAGAAGTAACAGATACTGGAAATATGGAATTATATTGGCACAATGAATTATGTGCAGATATTCCTATTCAACCTTTATCAGAACAAGCGCCTATTTTAGATAGACCAACGTCTAAACCAGCTTATTTAAAAGATATTGAATCTTTTTGCATGGATAAAGATATTTCAAACCAAGAAGCCTATGAATCAATGTTTTGTGATATGGAAATTGTTGATAAATCATGGGTTTATAATCAATACGATTCTATGGTTCAAACCAATACAATTAAAGGTCCTGGTGTTTTAGATGGTTCTACCATTAGAATTAAAGAAACAGGAAAAGCTTTAAGTATGAGTGCTGATTGTAATACACGTTTATGTTATATCAATCCTGAACTTGGAGCAGCAGCAGCTGTTATGGAATCAGGAAGAAATGTAGCAATGACAGGAGCTGTTCCAAAAGCAATCACGGATTGTCTTAACTTTGGAAATCCAGAAAATCCAGAAGTAATGTGGCAATTTGCTGCTTCTTGTGAAGGTATTAAATCTGCTTGTAAAGCCTTAAATACTCCTGTAATTGGTGGAAATGTTTCTTTATACAATGAAACTAATGGAGTAGGGGTTTTCCCAACACCTTCAATTGCTACTGTTGGAATTAATGCGGATGCGAATAATGTTCTTCCTTCTGCTTTGCAAAAAACTGGAAATAAGATTTTAATTTTAGGTGAAACAAAAGGAGAATTTGGTGCTTCTTTATACATGAAAAAAATGTATGGAAAAGTTGCAGGAACTCACCCTAAAGTTGATTTTACAAAAGAATTAACATTATGGAACTTTGTTATTAAAGCAAATGATTTAAAATTATTAAAAGCTTCTAAAGATGTTAACTTAGGTGGAATTGCTGTTTCATTATCTAAAATGGCTGTTGTTGGAAACTTAGGAGTTAATGTTAATATTAAATTAGATGATTCAAAAGATATTTTCTCAGAAACGTTATCAAGAGCTTTAATTGAAGTTGAAAGTTCAAACGTTGAAGAAGTACTAACACTTGCTAAAGAGATGGGTCTTCCTTGTCTAGAAATTGGTGAAGTTGGTGGTGAGAGTATTACCATAAATGATGTTAGTTTGAGTCTCAAAAGTGCAAAAGATACTTATTTTAATAAGTTTCAACGCGTAATCGAACAAGATTTATAAAAAGCTGAACCTTATGGGTTCGGCTTTTTTTTTAGAGTAAATTTAACAAGTATATTAATAAAAGGGATTAAGAAAGAATGAGAGCATTAATTAGTGTAAGTGATAAGAGTGGTGTTGAGAATTTTGCGCGTGAGTTAGTTGGTTTAGGATATGAGATTATTTCAACTGGTGGGACGTATAAAAAACTTCAAGAAGCAGGAATAGCTGTAATTGAAGCAGATGAAATTACAAAATTTCCAGAATGTTTTGAAGGGCGAGTTAAAACACTTAATCCTTATATCCATGGTGGAATTTTACACAGAAGAGACAAACAATCTCATTTAGATCAAGCAAAAGAGCTAGGTGTTGTTGGTATTGATTTAGTATGTGTGAACTTATATCCTTTTAAAGCTACTATTGAAAAAACAAATGATTTTGCTGAAATCATTGAAAACATTGATATAGGTGGCCCAGCAATGGTTAGATCTGCTGCTAAAAACTTTGATTCTGTTATTATTATTACGGACGTTATTGATTATGATCTTGTTATTAATAATATTAAAAACGATACAAATACAGTTGAATTCAGACGTGATTTAATGATTAAAGCGTATGAGCATACAGCTGCTTATGATTCTATGATTGCAAATTATATGAACAAAAGATTTAACAATGGAATGGGTGCTAAACAGTTTATTGTAGGTGAGAAAGTATTTGATACAAGATATGGAGAAAATCCTCATCAAAAAGGTGCTTTATACGAATTTGATAAACATTTTTCTTCTAAGTTCATTACCTTAAAAGGGGAAGCATCTTTTAACAATATGGGGGATATCTCCGGAGCTTCTAAAATTGCTGGTGCTTTTGGAGATGCTAATGCTGTATGTATTGTAAAACATGGTAATCCCTGTGGTTTTGCTATTAAAGACACTCTTCTAGAATCTTATGAGCAAGCTTTAAGATGTGATCCTATTTCTGCTTTTGGTGGAGTGGTTGCAGTAAATGGTATTGTAGATTTAGCGCTTGCTATTAAAATGAATGAAATCTTTTTAGAAGTAGTTTTTGCTGCTGATTTTACTAAAGAAGCTGAGATTGAGTTAAATAAGAAAAAAAGAATCAAATTATTTAAACAAGGTAACGCTAAAATAGAATTAGCAAACGATGCTACAAACTTTAAGATTGTTGATGGTGGATTTGTTTTTCAAGATGCGGATAAAGTTGAAGAAGATGAAGTTAAAAACTCGGAATTAAAATCTACTCGAACAGCAAGTACACAAGAAATTAAAGATATGGAAATTGCATATAAAATTGCATCATTAACTAAATCAAATTGTGTTGTATATGTTAAAGACTCTGCAATGGTAGCTGTTGGAATGGGTATGACTTCAAGAGTTGATGCTGCTAAAGCAGCTTTACGAAAAGCAGAAGACTTAGGAATTGATGTAAGCGGAGCAGCACTTGCTAGTGAAGCATTTTTTCCTTTTAGAGATTCTATTGATGCAGCACAAGAAGCTGGTGTTAAGTGTATTATTGAACCAGGTGGTTCAATTAGAGATGAAGAAATAATAGACGCAGCCAATGAATTTGGTATGGCTTTATACTTCTCAGGTAAACGTCACTTTTTACATTAAGATATAGGCTTAGGCCTATATTTTATTCTCTATTTTAAATGTTATTTCAAAACTTGAACCTTTATCAAATGAATATTTAAAATCTCCAAAAAGTTGCCCTTTTATAATATTTGATACAATTTGTAAACCCAAACTTTTTGTATTGTTTATATCAATATTATTATGCAAACCTCGTCCATTATCCCGAATTATTAAAGAATAATAATCTTTTCTTTTTTGAAAAATAACTTCTATTAGACCATCATTTTTAAAAGCATATTTAAAAGAGTTTGTTACAAGCTCAGTTATTACGAGGCCTAAAGGCAAAGCATAATCAATACTTATATCAATATCTTCTACATGGGTAGTGATTTTTATATCTTTATTTTTTGAATAACTTGTATTCAAATCTTCACATAACTCACTTACATACTTATCAAAAGAAATAGAACTTAAATCTTTTGATTCATAGAGTTTTCTGTGTAATAACTCCATTACAAAAACTCTTTCTTGTATATTACTAAGTGAGTTTTTAGTTTCTTGATTAGATATTTTCGATTTTTCGATTTTTATTAGGTTGATTGTAATTGCTAAATTATTCTTAACTCTGTGATGAATTTCTTTTAATAATATTTCTTTTTCATTTAAAGAAGAGGACAGTTCTTTGGTTTTATTCGCAACTTTTTTATCTAAGTTGGCAATATTATTTTCTAAATAATCAAGCATTTTATCAAATGCTTTTGCAAGTGTTGATATATCATCACTTCCTTTTATATGATTTCTTTTATTTAAATTTCCTTTTATTACTTGGCTTGCTGTATCTGTCAAAATATTTATGGTTTTAAACAATCTTTTAAAAAGAAGAAAGCCTAATAAAATAGCAATTATAAAAGATATTAAAGCAGATGGCAGAATGTTCAATAAAGGAGAGCCAATATGTTTGTTATAATCTTTCTCATAAATAGTTGTAAGATACAAAAATCTTACTGTTTCATTCTCACTGATTTGCCTGACCCACGTATGTGCTGGATATATATAGTTATTCAAGTCCGATTTTGTATCCAACATATGATTAATAGGGTCTTTATCAACAGCTTGTTCAATTTGTTTTCCACTTAAGAGACCAAGGGTAGGAGATCGTAAATTCGATAAATGACTTAAACAATATTTTAAATTTTTATTTGGGTTATCATTTTTATGCAAAATTGCATTCTCATTGTCATTTTGTTTTTTATTTAACCACATTACATAGGTTTTTCCTTTATGAAAAGAATCTAATAATGAAAAACTTGTTTGAATATTGATTTTGATATTTTTTTCCAAACCTCCATTTAAAGATGGAAAGGCTTTAATATCACATGATATTACAAGATATTTATTTGCTGTTTCTAATTTTTTTGTATAAAAAAGTCTTCTAAGTCCTGATGTACACATATAATCATTGTTTACATCATGCCTTAAAAAATCATTTGTTATTAATTTATTGCTAATTTTTTCGAAATTCTCATATTTAGTTTGCGATATTATGTTTTTATTTTGATCTAATATGCTTGTATTACAAGAGATTTTTTTTGAACTAAAGGTATTTTCATTTGAATTTAGTGTGAAATTTGTTGTATTTATCATATTTGTAAATATTCTATTTGCTTCACGTTCCATAATGGATTTTAGTCCATCAATTTTTCTTTTTCCACTGTTTTTAATGGCTTTTTCCGCAAGTTTTATTTGTTGAGTTGTTAAATAAATAACATTCTCAATATGTGTTTCCATATGCTCTTTTTCTTTTTCTTTCATATCCGGAATTATTTGAAAAAATAAAATAGCCAATAAAAAGAGACCTAAAAGGATAAAAGAGAGAAAAATTTTTAAACTAAAAGAGTTAATATTAAATTTATACATTATTTAATCTTTAACTTGTAGCCTAATTCAAAAACATTCTCAATTAAATTTGTTCCTATTTTTTGTTTAAGCCTGGAAATAAGAACTCTTAATTTTGAAATATCGGATTCATCATCTCTCCAAATATAGTTTGAAATTCTATCAAAATTTACAGGTTCTCCTGGATAATCACTTAGAACTTCAAAAAGTTTGATCTCATTACCTGTTAAATTTAAAGCCATATCTTTTTTAAATAAAACTCTTTTTCCTTTGTTATAAGAAAATTCATTTACGAAATTTAAAATATTATTTATTTCTTTTTTACTTTTTAATGCATTTTTATTTTTAAAAAAATAGTTGTGTTTATGCAAAGTGGTTTCAATTGCAATTTTTAAAGCATCTTCTCTACAAGGTTTCAATAAATAAGCATAAGGTTCACAACTCATAGCTTCTTTGATTGTTTTGTCATCATTGTAAGAGCTTATAAAAATAATTGGAATTTTATGGTATTGCCAAATATGCTTACCAGCATCCACACCTGTTTGATTTCCTTTTAGTTCTACATCCATTAAAATCAGATCTGGGTGAAACTCTTTTACATGATTAATTGCATTTTGTGCAGTTGTTTCAATCCCACTTACTTCATATCCAAAATCATTTAAAGAACATTTCATACCCATTGCAAGTATCATTTCATCTTCTACTATTAAAATACGGATAGTTTTATTATAAATTTTAGGAATCTTTGTCATTATGTCGCTTTGTTATTTTGATGTTATTAGTAACAGTTATGATACTCAGTATTAATTTAAAAAGGAATAAAATGAAAACAAAAAATAAGATTTTTTTATCATTAGTTACAATAATGTTCTTATCTTCTTCATCGTTTGCAGATGAAAATAAAAATGACTTAGGGGAGGTTGAAGTTATAAATGATAATATCACGGAAAATTCAGATTCATATACTATGGACTTTATGCGCTCAGCTACAAAATTGAACTTGCCAGTCTTAAATACTCCACAAAGTATTTCCGTTATTACTTCTCAGCAAATGGAAGATTTTAATTTAAATACACTTAATGATGTATTAGATAATACTACAGGGATTGAAGTTCAAAGAATGGAAAGTGATAGAACTCAATATACTTCAAGAGGTTTTAATATTACAAACTTTTTGATTGATGGAGTTGGTTCAAGTTTAGCAGATAATTATATCTATGGTAATGTTGATATGTTTTTATATGATCATGTTGAAGTTACTAGAGGCGCAACTGGACTTTCTAGTAATCATGGAGATCCTTCTGCTAGTATTAATATGGTTAGGAAAAGACCGACAAAAGATTTTCAAGCAAGTACAAAAATCTCCTTAGGTTCATGGAACAAAAAAAGACTTGAAGTGGATGTTTCAAATTCATTAAATGATGATAAAAGCATAAGAGCAAGAGTTATGGGTGCTATTGAAGATACTAAATCCCACTTAGATAGAAATGAATCCAAATTACATGTGTTTTCTGCAATTATTGATGGCGATATAAACGATAATAACAAAGTTACTCTTGGAATTAAAAGTGCAAAAAATGATGTTAAAGGAACGCAACAAGGAGGTTTTAATAGTACAGATTTGCAAGCAAAAAATTACGATATTTCGACAAATGCAGCGCCAGATTGGTCTTATAGAAATACAGACTCAAAAGAAATATTCTTAGAACTTGATTCTATTTTATCCGATAAATGGAAATTAAAAACATCCTATAGAAAAGAAAATAATGAGGGAGAAAATCATGTTGGTATTTTTACTGCAAATACCTTAACAACTTCTATGCTGTACAACAGTAAAACGGATGCTGACTTATTTGATGTAACATTAAATGGTTCGTATACCTTATTTGATAATGAGCATGAAGTTGTTTTTTCTGCTAATTATATTAAACAAAAATATACTTTAGATGTCTGGATGGATTTTACTGATTATGCGATTGATTTTAATACTTGGGATGGTTCAACGTCTTCTAGAACATATGCAGTAGATCCAAACAGTGTTACAGATTGGACGTTAACAGAGAAATCTTTTTCAGCTGCAAATAATTTTAATATAACAAATAGTTTATCTGTGTTATTAGGTGGTAAATTTTCCAGATATGAAAAAGAAGGCTTATCCTATAGTAAGGATTTTTCGCAAAAAGACAATAGTGTATTTACACCATATGCTTCTCTTATTTATAAAATAAATGACAATATATCTGCGTATACAAGTTATACTACAACTTTTAATCCTCAAGACAAAATTGACGCCCAAGAAAATCAATTGGATCCTGAAGAAGGAATCAATTACGAAGCTGGAATAAAATCATCTTTTTTTGAGGAAGCATTAAACAGTTCTTTTGCTGTATTTAGAAGTAAAAAAGATAATGTAGCAGATGAAGCTGGAAAACTATCAGATGGTGTCACCAGTTATTATAAAGGAGAAGATGGTGTAGTAAGTCAAGGATATGAAATAGAAGTATCTGGAAAACTAAGTGATAATATCAATGCTTCTTTAGGTTATACAAAACTTTCTATAAAAGATAAAGATGGCAAAGATTATAATACTTATATCCCAAGAAAGATGATTAATGCTGCTGTTTCTTATTCTCCTACACAAGTAAAAGGTTTAAAAGTTGGAGTCTCAGCTAATTGGAAGAGTGCAGCATATCATTCTATTGCCCCTGATGTTGTTCAACGTTCTTATACAATATTTAACTTGATGTCAAGTTATGCAATTAATAAAAAAACTGATTTGTCTTTTAATGTTAATAATGTAACTAATAAAAAGTATTTAAACTCTTTATATAAAAGAGGTTTTGCCATAAATGGAGCACCTAGAAGTTTTGGAGTATCACTTGCTTACAAATTCTAAAACGCTTCTAAAGAGATTATTTTTAATCTCTTTGGTGTTTCTCTTTTCTCCCTCTTTTGCACAAGATTTTAGTAAAACTTTTTCTTTTAAAGAGACTTTGAAAGCAAATTTATCTTCTTTTCAATTACTTAAGTTAGATAAACAAAAGTTTGTAAGAGGAAATTATAAAGTAAGTGCAAAAATCAAAAGAATGGATTTATTAGACAAAGATAAAAATTTTGTACGAAGGTTGGATACTCCTTTAAAACTTGAAGGTAGATTTATTTTTATAAGCCAAAAAGCTCAAGATTTTTATATAAAAGTGGAAAGCTTAGATAAAGATATAAAATATGAAATTAGTGTAAACAAAATATTAGATGTGTTTTATGATAAAAAACAAAATGAAGAAAGAATACTAAGTAAGATTATAAAACAAACAAGAAAAGACTTACAATCAAATTCATCTACTAAAGAGTTTTGGCAAACAGTAAAAAGTGTAGGGACGCCTTTGGTTGAAAAGATTGATGAAAACTACTCTTTGATTACTTTTTTGTACAAAGGTGCTAAGCATAATGTACGTCTTTTAGGCGCGCCAAGTCATGATCATGTCAAATTAAAACAACTAAAAAACAGTGATATTTGGTATAAAAGTTTTAAAGTTAAAAATGGGCTAGTATTGTCCTATCAAGTAGCACCAGATGTCCCAAGTATAAAAGGAAGCAAAAGAGAAAACAGAGTTGCTATATTAGCAACAGCACAAGTTGATCCTTTTAATAAAAGTCCTTATCTTATTTCAAATGTAAAAATAAAAGATAAGTATTTTAAGCATTCAAGTTTTATGTTAAATGTTAAAGAGGATAAATGGTATGAAAAAAAGAACTCTCCTCGTGGAAGTTTAGAGAGTTTTTTGTTTACTAGTAAAATATTAAATAATACAAGAAATATTACTGTTTATATGCCATATAATTATTCAAACAAAATAAGTGACTATAAACTTCTTTTTATTTTTGATGGTATTGAATATCAACATAAGATTGAAACACCACTAATCTTAGATAACTTAATTCATGCAAAAAAAATAAAACCTACGCTTGCTGTATTTATTGATAATATTTCTTACAAAATCCGTTCTTCTGAATTACCAACGAATCCTAAATTCGCAGATTTTATGGCAAAAGAATTATTTCCATATATAAGTAAAAGATTTAATATTAAAAACAAAGCAGAAAACACTGTATTAGCTGGATCTTCTTATGGAGGTTTAGCTTCTGCTTATGTGGCTTTCCAATATCCAGAAATTTTTGGAAAGGTTTTAAGTTTATCAGGTTCTTTTTGGTGGCATAACAATAGTGGTGAGTCTGAATGGTTAAGCGAAGAAATAGCTAAAAATAAAACAAAAGATATAACTTTTTATTTAAATGCAGGAGTGTATGAAACTGGCTATTTTTCAATTGGTATTTTAGAAAGCAATAGGCATTTACGAACACTTCTTAAGGCTAAAAATTATGATGTGATTTATAAAGAAGTCCAAGGAGGTCATGATTACTTTTCATGGAGGATATCCTTACCCGATGGACTAATTAGTTTATTAAACAAATAAAAAATACTTGAATTACATGTTTAAAAGAATGTCAGTGTTTTTTGAACAATAAAGTTAAACCCTAAATATTATTATATTTTTAAAAATTGCAGTCTTTATAATTTTGTGATTTGGGTGTTATTTGTCTTGGTTATGATACTTAGTATTAAAATAAAACGCATATTCATTTTATGAGAACTTACTAAAACTAAATATTTATTTTAGAATAGTAAAACTGATTTATATGAATGAAAAATAAGGAAGAATATGAAACAACTGGGCGAAAGGCTTATAAAAGTTCATGCGACAGCAGGCATTGTTTTTGGACTTTTATTTTATGTAATAATGTATTTTGGTATATTTTCCATATTTCAAAACTATATTAAAGTATGGGAAAAACCATCCAGGCATTTTGCAAGTATGGTTAAAAAAGAAGATATCCCAATAAGCAAATATGTGAATCAAATACTATTAGATCCTAATATTCCTAATAATAATTTAAGAATTATCTTGCCTGATTCAAAAAATGATAATGCTTTGGTTTTATCGCAAATGTTTATAAAAAAGATTGTAATAAATCCAAATAATGGAGAAAAACTTAAAGATGAAGGAAGAAGAATAGGTTTAGGCTTTTTTTTACATAATCTGCATACAGGACGGGCATTTTATAGGAATGTAGGTTTTACTATTTTTGGTATTGTAGCTGTGGCTTCAATATTTTTGATTTTGACGGGATTAATTCAAGTACTTACCATTAAATATTCAAATAAAGGAGACTCTGCACTTAAAAAAAGCTCTAAATGGCATAGAAAATTATCTATTTGGTTTTTTTTTCCTATTTTAATAATCTTTATTTCAGGCGCTGCTCTTAATCTTCAAATAAAAGGAAATAAAAAATTATCTGAGCCCATTACACAGATCCTTTCAAATAAAAAATCGACTAAATGGCCAGAAGCAATAGGCAGTACTTTATTCCCTAGTCCAGAAGTAAAAAAGAAAGAAGGCATTCTTGTAACAATGATGCCTCTTGAAAAGTTATATGCAAAAGCAAGAGAAATTAATCCTAACTTAGATTATATTGATATGAGACTTTATCGATGGAATGATTCCAGTGCAGAAATTGAGTTACGTGGGTACAATCCTTCTTATCCTTTTTTTAATGGCTTTATAAATCTCCCAAGTGTTACATTAAAGGGATCAGATGCTTCTGTTGTAAAAATAAAAAGAGTTTTTGATGCACATTGGATGAGAATCTTTTACGAATTTGTGCATTTTTTACATTTTGTGCCTTTTATGAGTTTTATCGTTAAATTCTTACTTTCTTTAGTTGTTGCTGGTTTTACAATAGGAACTGCTTTTGGCATATGGCTTTATTTGGAAAAATGTGTAAAAAAATATGATAATAAAATTCCTTTTTATCACTGGTTTAGTAGGTTTAGCATGACTATTATGCTTGGAGTTTTTCCTTCAACGGCTATTGCTTTTTGTTTACAATGGTTATTGCCCCTAAATATGGAAGAAAGAATCCTATGGCAACAAGGCGCATTTTTCCTTACGTGGCTTAGTACGGGACTTATTGCTTTTGCTAGATTTGATTCTAATAAAGCAGCAAAAGATATTTTGTATATAGGCAGTATTTTGTTTTTTTGTGCTCCTCTTATTCATTGGTTTAATAGTGGCTACGGACCTTTAAAATTAGCAAGTTTGAATATGTATCCTATTTTAGGTGTAGATATTGGACTACTTTTTTTAGCTGTATTGTGTTTTGTATGTGCTTTTATCTTACCAAAAAGTAGAATACAAAACAAAAAAATATGGAAGAGCATATAATGAATTTTGGCATTAGAAAATATCTGGATGAATTTAACTCTAGGCAAAAAAATGGAAAAACAATAGGCTGGATAAGAAGTTTATGTGCCATTTTAGGAGGTTTATTTATATCTTATTTTGCTTTGATTATTATCTTAAAAGTTATATTTGATGCATCAAAAGATGCACTTATAATTCCTTTATTATTCAATACCTTCACATGGCCATGTGTTTCTATTTGGATATTTTTAAGCAGAAGTTCTAAAGATGTATTTTTAAGAACATTTATACCTTCTCTTTTTATTGGTATTGTGTTGATTTTTATAATAGAGTAAAGGAAAACAATGAAATTTATATTGATGATTATATTATGTGCGAGCAGTCTTTTTTCTCACACCTTACTTTTGAATATAGTTGATAATAAAGATGGCTCTATTCAGATAGAAGCTGCATTTAATACAGGACAAACAGCAGCAGGTGCTTTAGTAAAAATTGAATCGCTGTATTCAGGTAAGATACTTTTAGAGAAACGTTTGCCTGATGAAAGTGAACTGAAGTTTATAATTCCATTTGAGCCATATTCTGTAATTTTAGATGGAGGAAGAGGGCATAGAATAGTTAAAAATGGCCCAGCTCCTGATGGTGGTTTTATAAAAGAAGCGAAAATGAGTATTTCAAAACAAAAAAGAGCTTTTAAAAGCAGCAATACTCTTCCTGTACTTTGGAGTAGTGCTTGTATTATTCTATTATTAATTCTATTTTTCTGGATATGGAATAGCCACAAATTAATGACTATGCTAAAAAATAGAACATAGTTTATAAAATAGAATAACACCGTACATATAGTGTTTTATTCCTGCATATTCAAGTTCATAATTCAATAATATGTTTTTTTGTGTATAAAATACTTATTTTCTTAAAAAAAAACTATATTTTAAAAATGTAACTGTTTTTCAATTTTAATGAGATATAATTTTTAAAATCCCTAAGGATATTAATTGAATATTTTATTTAAAAAAACTACTGTCATATTATTAATACTATTTTTAGCACATATATCTGCTTATTCAAAAGAATTAAAAAAAGTAACACTTCAATTGTCATGGTTTGATCAATTTCAGTTTGCTGGTTATTATATGGCAAAAGAAAAAGGCTTTTATAAAGACCTGGGCCTTGATGTAACAATACTTCCTTTTAAGTTTGGTATTGATATTCCTTTAGAAGTTAGTAATGAAAATATTGATTTTGCTATTGGACGTGAGACCTTATTATTAGAGCGTGCAAAAAATAGAAATATTGTTGCTTTATATGCTTTGTTTCAATCGACTCCTTTAGTATTATTAAGTACAAAAGAATCTAATATTAATACTATCAGGGACTTTTCTAAAAAAAATATTATGACAACAATTGATGATGCAAGTGAAGTGTCCTTAAAAGCGATGATTCGTTCTCATAAAGTAAAACTAGATGATATTAATTTTTTAAAACACAGCCATAATATACAAGATTTGATTGATAAAAAAACAGATGTTATTTCTGCTTATATCTCAAAATCTCCTTATGAATTGCAAAAAAAGAATATAGAGTATAATATTTTTGATCCAAAAAAATTCGGTTTTGATATGTACAGTGATTTTTTGTTTACCAGTGAAAATCTAATAAAAAAAGATATAAAAACAGTACAACTATTTAAAGAAGCTTCTTTAAAAGGTTGGAAATATGCCTATTCTAATATTAAGGAAAGTGTTGATATTATTATAGACAAATACAATGCTCAAAATATTTCTAAAGAAGCTTTAATTTATGAAGCTAAAGAATTATCAAAACTCTCTTATTTTAATACCCTAAATCTGGGTGAAATTAAAATGGACAAAATACAAAGAATTTATGATTTGTATAATGTTATGGGTTTATTACCACAAAAGATAAATATTAAAGATTTTGTTAATCCTTTAAATAAAACAAATAATATTTCTTTTACGCAAGAAGAGCTTGAATATATAAAAAATAAAAAATATTTAAAGCTATGTGTTCTTCCCGATGCTTTGCCTTACAGTGCAATTAAAAAGGACAAACATATTGGTTTTATAGCAGATTATTCGAATAAAATATCAAAAATAATTAACATGCCTTTTGTTTTAGTAAATACTAGCTCTTTTTCACAATCCATAAATTATTTAGAAGATAAAAAATGTGATATTCTTCCTTCTTTACATAAAACAAAAGAAAGAAGTGAATTTGCTAACTTTACATCCAGTTATTTTAAAATACCTTATGTATTAACAACAAATTATAAAATTTCTTTTATTAATGATTTGAGTACTTTATCTGATGTAAAAATTGGAATTACTAAAGGACATAGAATAATTTCTGCCTTAAGAAAAAAATATCCTAAAATTACTTTTGTAGAAATACTAAATGGAAATAATGGTTTTTCATTGGTCTATAAAGAAGATCTTTTTGGATATATAGATAGTATTGCAAGTACTTGGTATACTCTTCAAAAGAACTATTCTAATGAATTAAAAATTTCTGGGAAAATAAATCTTTTTACAAATTTACGAATTGCTAATATAAAAGAGGACAAAATCCTGGGAGAAATTCTTAATAAAGCTGTTTTAAGTGTAAGCCCGGATGATGTTAATGAAATGCTTAATAAATGGACTTCTATTGAATATAAAGATGATATAAATTATAAATTATTAACACAAATTTTATTTTTTCTTACTTTGGGATGTATCTTTATTTTGTATAAACAGTATTTTTTAAACAAAAAAAATAAAGCATTACGAAAAGAACTTTTAGAAAAAAGTTCTGAATTGGTTAAAATAAATGCAGGTTTAGAAAATAGAATTAAAATTGAAGTTCGTAATAATGAAAGAAAAAATAAACTTTTATTTCAACAAACAAAAATGGCCGCAATGGGTGAAATGATTGCCAATATTGCCCATCAATGGAGGCAACCACTTAATAATATTTCATTATTAGTTTATTTTGTAAGAGATAATTATGACAATAAGAACTTTACAAAAGATGATTTTGCTGTTTGTGTTCACGATATAAGTTCACAATTAAGTTATATGTCAAACGTAATAGAAGATTTTTCTGCATTTTTTAAACCAACAAGTAAAGAAACAGTATTTAATCTGTCTTCTGCACTTAAAAAAACCATTAACTTAAGTGCTATTGAGTACTTATACAAAGATATTAATATTATAAAAGATACTAAAAATATCCAATTAAAAACCCTAGAAAATGAGTTTACTCAAGTGCTTATAAATATTTTAACCAATGCCAGAGATGAATTCGTTCGTAATGAATCAGAAGAAAAATTAATTTTTGTTTCTGCAATTAAAAAAGATACTAACATTATTATTAAAATTAGGGACAATGCGGGCGGAATACATGAAGATCATATTCCTCGAGTATTCGAACCTTATTTTACGACAAAAGAAGAATCTAAAGGTACTGGAATAGGGTTATATATGTGTTCAGAGATTATTACAAAACATATGCACGGTCAAATACTTGTGGAAAATAAAGAATATACTTATAGAGATAGAATATTTAAAGGTGCAGAGTTCACAATTATTTTACCAAATAACTTATTGTAATTAGAAAAAGAAAAGTAATTTTAGGGGTAAATTATTTTTCTTTTATATGTATTTGATATAATATATCATTATAAAAAGAAAGATGTTATTAGTAATGAAAAAAAAAGATTTAGAAAAATTAAAACACAATTTACCCTTAACTCCTGGTATTTTAGGCCGTGAACGATACTTTAATTCAAGTATTTTAATTCCACTTGTAAAACTTCAAAATGAATATTATATTTTACTTCAAAAACGTGCCAAAGATATTAGGCAAGGTGGGGATATTTGTTTCCCAGGGGGTAGAGTTGAAAAAAGTGATAAAAGTTTTAAACATACTGCTTTACGTGAAACAAAAGAAGAGTTAGGAATTAGAAAAAAAGATATAAAGATTATAGGGCAATTAGATACTCTTGTTACTTCTTATGGTGTGGTTGTTGAATCTTTTGTTGGTCTTGTAAAGAAAAAAGCACTAAATAATATGGTATTAGATCCAAGTGAGGTTGAAAAAACACTCTTAGTTCCTATGTCTTTTTTTAAAAATACTAAAGCAGAAGTGTATACCTTACGTGCTGAAGTTAAGCCTTATTCTATTGATGATGAGGGAAATAAAAACATACATTTCCCCGCAAAAGAGCTTAATTTACCTTTGCATTATCAAAAAACTTGGATAGAAAAAGAGTATCAAGTTTGGGTATATAAATATGAAGGTGAAGTTATTTGGGGCCTTACTGCATTGATTATTAACGATTTACTTAAAAAATATTAGAAGGAAAAAAATGACAAGTTTATGTTTAAATAATGAGAAAATTACGGTTTCAAAGGTCGTTTGTATTGGACGAAATTACAGTGAGCATATTAAAGAGTTACAAAATGAAGTTCCTAGTGAAATGGTATTTTTTATTAAACCAAATTCTTCTATTTCTTCTTCTATCTTATTTCCAAAAGATCAACCTTCTTGCCATTATGAAGCTGAACTTAGTTTTTTAATTAAAGATAATAAAATTCATGCAGTAGCTTTTGGTTTAGATATGACTTTAAGAGAAAAACAAAGTGAATTAAAAAAGAAAGGACTTCCTTGGGAGAGAGCAAAATCGTTTAAAAATGCTGCTGTTTTTTCTGATTTTATTTCTTGTGATGAAGATGTTAAAGATTTAAGTTTAGAGTTATATATAAATGGGGAGCTTAAACAAGTTGGCGGATATGATTTAATGATTAATAAACCCAATGACATTATCAAAGAGTTTAACAGTTTTAATTCTTTTGAGCAAAATGATATATTAATGAGTGGAACACCAAAAGGGGTAGGAACATTTAAAATCAAGGATGTTTTTTTAGGAAAAATCCTTTTAAATGGAAAAACAATTTTAGAAAAAGAATTTATTGTTTCATAATACGTAGTTAAAATAAATAAAAAGAGTATTTTGGGAATAATGACAATGTATATCAATATGTCTAGCTAAATTAAAAAATTTAGCTCTTTTAAAGATGAATACATTATCTTGATATATAAGCGAAATACTAGGGATGATAATAAAACACTTATTTTTGATTTGAATATTTTTTTATAAAATGATTAAAAATATCAATAAATATCCATTCTAAATTAAAGGAATAAACTATTTATTTTTTTTATCATTATGTACAAAAATATTTGTTAAAATTATTAAGTAGGATTAGTAAATAAACAAGAATATATTATAGAGGTTATTATGGATTACAATGAATTAAATGATGAAGAAAAAAGAGTGATTGAGCAAAAAGGTACTGAACGTGCTTTTTCTGGGGAATACAATGATTTTTATGAAGAAGGTGTTTTTGTATGCAAAAAATGCAATACTCCTTTATATAAATCAGAAAATAAGTTCTCTTCTGGATGTGGATGGCCAAGTTTTGATGACAATTTGGAAAATGTTAAAAGAATACCAGATAGTGATGGTTCAAGAATAGAAATTGTTTGTGCTAAATGTGAGGGCCATTTGGGCCATGTTTTTGAAGGTGAACATTTTACGCCAAAAAACACAAGACATTGTGTTAATTCTATGTCTTTGAAGTTTTTAGCTGGTGATAAAAAGAATATAAATAAATCTTTTGCATATTTTGCAGCGGGATGTTTTTGGGGCGTTGAATATTATTTCCAAAAAAAAGAGGGAGTTGTTAAGGTTAAATCAGGATATATGGGAGGACACTTAAATAATCCTACGTATGAAGACATTTGTACGGGTAATTCGGGACATTTAGAAGTTGTACAAGTTGAGTATGATTCTTCAAAAGTATCTTATAAAGAACTCTTAGAATTGTTTTTTGAAATTCATGATTTTACTCAAACAAATGGTCAAGGTCCTGATATTGGTTCACAATACTTATCTGCTATTTTCTATTTAAATTCACTAGAATATAATACTGCTTTAGAAATAATTGATGCTTTAGAATCCATGAGTTATGATGTCGCTACAACATTAAATGAAATGCAAACCTTTTATGTGGCGGAAGATTATCACCAAGATTATTACATAAGGCATCAAACGATGCCTTATTGTCATGCTCATAAAAAAATATTTTAAACAGTACCTAATATATAATAAATAGGTTTAGATGGCATTTTTTCAAGTTTTACATTGTATTTATTTGACCAATGTAGAACTTCTTCATGAAACTCTTCTAAGATTTCTTCGGCATCATTTTCATCACATTTTATTTTTAAATAATCAGTTTGATTTGAAAGCCCAACATAAGCATTCATTTTTTTAAGATGGTCATTTAAACTTAGAATATGTTTTGCAAACTTTTCAAAGTTACCTGTATTATTAATCATTATTTCTGCTTGTTTTAAAGCGGTATCACTTTTTGTATAACCAAGTTGCGATAAAACAACTTCTGCAGTCATTTCTATTTGCATTGTATTTCCTTTTGTGTAATCTAAAAAATAATTCTATCTTCTACTCTTATAATATATCCAATTATATATGAAACTAATATAAAAATAATAAGTAATTTATAAAGTAAAAAGAATTTTATGAAAGGTAAAATAATAATATTATTTCTTAAAATAACTTTATCAATAGCCTATTTTAAGCTATATTGTTAAAATAAATAATATATTTTAACTTTTATTAGAATAGTGATAAAAAAAAGCTTTTGATAAATATAAAATTAGTTTAGATATAATCATTTTATTAAATTAAAAAGGTTAAACGTGAGTGTATTATTAGAACTTTCAATGTTCCCTACGAATAAAGAGGAAAGTAAAAGTGAATATGTTTCACAAGTTATTGCTTTGATTCGGAAAAGTGGTTTTGATTATCAATTAACAGCAATGGCAACTCTTATTGAAACAAATACAATAGAGGAAGCTCTTGACTTAACTGCTAAATGTTATAAGATTTTGGAGGACCTAGGTTGTAACAGAGTTTTTTCTACTCTTAAAATGGATATTAGAAAAGGGCATAATAACAGACTAAAAGGTAAAATTAACTCCATAGAAAATCATATAGGGGAAGTTTGTAAATAAATAAAACCTTAGGGTTTTATTTATTTTCTCCTAAGGCTTTTAGTTTAAATGTAAAACGGTGTTCATCGCTGCGCCCAAATTCTTTTATTTTTTCTACATGGGCTTTTGTTCCATAACCCTTATGTTTTTCAAAATCATAGTTTTTGTAATAAGGTGCAATTTTACACATATATCTGTCTCTTGATACTTTTGCTAAAATCGAAGCAGCACTTACTTCTTTTATTAATGCATCTGCTTTTATTAAATGATCTAAATCATCAATGCCAAAAGAAGTATTCCCATCCATTAAAAATGCTTTAGTATAGGCTTTGAGTTCTGACATTATCTCCAAAATTGCATTTTTCAAACACAAAGATAAACCTTTTTCATCAATGGTTTTTGCACTAATAAAAACAATATGATAATGTGAGTGTTCTTTAATAGGCTCAAAAAGGATTTCTCTCTTTTTTTCACTTAAAACTTTTGAATCATTTAATTCTTGTATTTCTTTTTTTAAAATAACTCCTGCTACTACTAGAGGACCAGCTAATGGGCCTCTTCCTGCTTCATCAATTCCACATAACACATACATTCCTTGTTTTAATTACGTAATTATAGCTAAGATTAGTAAATTCTATTTTAAATACTTAATAAGTACTTGACATACATTGACTAAAGTTGATATAATGATTTTAGCACTAGAGATACAAGAGTGCTAAAGGGAAAATAATGAATAATATATTTGAAAAACTAACCAATCAATTAAGCGAAAGTTTAGACAGTGCTTTTGCTTTGTCTTTACATAATAAAAATCAAGAAGTACAAATAGTGCATTTATTTTGGGCTTTAATTACTAACAGTTCTTCTGTTCTTAATCAGCTTCTTAATAAAATGAATGTGGATAAAACAGCTATTGAATTGGAAACAAAATCGTATGCAAGTACTTTATCTAAAGTCTCATCTTTAAAAAAAGAGAATCTTAAACTCTCAAGCTCTTTATTGCATTCTTTTGAAAAAGCGCAAGGTTTAATGAGCAGTTTAGGAGATTCTTTTATTGCAATAGATACTTGGTTACTTGCTAACTTTGATGAAAAAGAACTAAAAACTCTGCTTGGTAAATATATTTCTTTAAGTGAAGCAAAAAAAGAATTGCAAGCCTTACGGGGTGAAACGATTATTGATAAAGCAAGCGCAGATGATAATTTGGATGCTTTAAATAAATATGGAATAAATCTAAACGATAAAGCGCGTGAGAATCTTTTAGATCCTGTTATTGGAAGAGATGAACAAATAACTCGTATGATGCAAATTTTAATACGAAAAACAAAAAATAATCCTATTTTGATAGGAGAACCAGGTACTGGTAAAACTGCAATAGTAGAAGGCCTTGCACAAAAAATTGTAAACAAAGAAGTACCAACCTCTTTATTAAATAAAAAAATTATTACCTTAGATTTATCTGCTTTAATTGCAGGAGCTAAATACAGAGGTGAGTTTGAAGAGCGACTTAAAACAGTTATAAAAGAAGTTAAACGTGCAGGTAATATTATTTTGTTTGTTGATGAAATTCATACTTTAATAGGAGCAGGAGCAGCAGAAGGTTCTATGGATGCTGCTAACATTTTAAAACCAGCACTAGCACGTGGGGAATTACATACTATTGGGGCTACAACGCTAAAAGAATACAGAAAGTTTTTTGAAAAAGACACAGCAATGCAAAGAAGATTTCAAACAGTAAAAGTAGATGAACCAAGTGTTAATGAAGCCATTGCAATGTTAAGAGGAATAAAAGAAAAACTAGAAACACATCATAATGTAACTATTCAAGACTCGGCATTAGTACATGCTGCTAAACTAAGCCATCGTTATATTAGTGACCGATTTTTGCCAGATAAAGCCATTGATTTAATTGATGAAGCCAGTGCAGAATTAAGAATGCAAATTGAAAGTGAACCCAATATAATCGCGAAAATAAAAAGAGATATACAAAATTTGAATGTTGAATATGAAGCACTTAAAATGGAAGATAGCACAAGAAACAAAACCAGATTAAAAGAGATAAAAAAAGACTTAGAAAACTTAAATGAAGAAAAAAGAGCTTTAGATGCAAGATTTATTAGTGAAAAAGAAACCTTTGATGCTTCAAGTATTTTAAAAACAAAAATAGAAGATTTAAAAAATCAAGCAAAAAATGCAAAAGCCGTTTCTAATTTTGAAAAAGCAGCAGCTATTGAATATGGTGAAATTCCTGCTTTAGAAGAACAAATAAAACAAAATGAAATAAAATGGAAACAAATGCAAGAAGAAGGCACTTTGCTTTCAAATTGTGTTAATGAAGATACTATTGCTTCCATTGTATCAAGATGGACAGGAATCCCAGTTAATAAGATGCTTAAAAATGAGAAAAAAAGAATTTTAGAAATTGAACAGGTTCTAAAAAAAGATGTAGTAGGTCAAGAGGATGCATTAAAAGCTATTTCAAGAGCCATTAAACGTAATAAAGCAGGTTTAAGTGATGAAAGTAAACCTATTGGTTCCTTTATGTTTTTAGGACCTACTGGGGTAGGTAAAACACAAGTAGCAAAAATATTGTCCAAATTTTTATTTGATAATGAAGAGTCTTTAATTCGTTTTGATATGAGTGAATATATGGAAAAACACTCAGTTTCCAGATTAATAGGAGCAGCTCCTGGTTATGTTGGATATGAAGAAGGTGGGCAGTTAAGTGAAGCAGTTAGACGTAAACCATACTGCGTAATTCTTTTTGATGAAATAGAAAAAGCTCATCCTGATGTTCTTAATATACTTTTACAAGTATTAGATGATGGGCGTTTGACTGATAATAAAGGTGTTAATATTGATTTTAAAAATACAATTATTATTTTAACCTCAAATGTGGCTTCTTCTGTGATACAAAGTATAAATGGAAAAGAAGAAAGAAAAACAGCTGTTTTGGGGGAACTTAAACATTATTTCAAACCAGAATTTTTGAACCGTTTGGATGAGATTGTTATTTTTGAACAATTAAGTTTAGAATCGGTTAACAGTATTGTTGAAATTTTATTTAAAGCAATTCAAACAAAAGTAAATGAAAAAGGAATAAATATTTTCTTAAGCAAAAATGCAAAAGAATATATTGCAGAGTTCTCCTATGATGTATCTTATGGAGCAAGACCAATAAAGAGGGCATTGTATGAAATTATTGAAGACCAATTATCTGATTTAATTTTAGAAGATAAAATTAAAATAGGTTCAAATGTACATTTTGATTATGTAAATAATCACATTAGCGTAGAAATATCATAAATTTTGATAATATGCTCAAAAACTAAACAAAACTTAAGGATGATTTAATTATAATCCCCAACTTAATAATGATGAAAAAAGGAAAACTTTTATGAAAAGAACATATCAACCCCATAACACACCAAGAAAAAGAACACATGGTTTTAGAATCAGAATGGCTACTAAGAACGGTCGAAGAGTTATCAAAGCAAGAAGAGCTAAAGGTAGAAAAAGATTAGCTATCTAAGTAAAGAATATCGTCTTAATAATTCAAGAGATTTTAAAAAGATATATAAAAGCGGCAAAAAATGGCATACACCATCTTTTGTCGCTTTTTTTTGTTCTGCTACAAATACAAGTTTCGCTTTTGTTACTTCAAAAAAAGTTGGAAATGCCGTTGTACGGAATAAAGCACGCAGAAGACTAAGAGCTGCGATTTTGACTTATGGAGATACTTTGCTTACTGGATCCTATATTTTTGTAGCAAAAGACAGTTTAACTACTCGTAGTTATAAACAAATGATGAGTGACTTTAAATTTACTTTTACAAGAATGAATTTAATGAAATGAGCTTAATATTTTCAACACTTGTTAGATGGTATCAGAGATATATATCAAGATATACACCTGCATCTTGTAGATATTATCCCACATGTTCAGAATATGCACTTATACAATTGGAAAATAATACCTTTTTTAAGGCGATTTATTTTACAATAGCACGAATCCTTAAATGTAATCAGCTTTTTGCTGGTGGAATTGATTATCCAATAGTGAAATTAATAAAACATAATAATATTTCATTTAAAAAAATAACAATAAAATATTGGTTTGTACCAATGAAAAATAATCGTTTTTATGTGATTAAAAACAGGGAGTGGAAGAAATAATATGAATAATGAGAATAATGGTATGCAAAAAAGAATGTTAATAATGACATTAATTGTCTTTGTCTTTTTTATAGCTTACGAATTTTTAGTACTAAAACCAAAACAAGAGGCACGAGAAGCAGCTGCAAAAATTGAACTTAAAAAAGAACAAAATGCAGCGCCACAGGTTAATCAAAATGGAAACTTAGCTCCTAATAATATGAGCAGTGATTTGGGTGCTTTATCTACTAAGAATATTTCAACTTCTAGTATTGTTAGTACAATTACTACCTTACATAATATTATTGAAATTGATTCTTTAGGTAGAATTGCGCAAGTAACACTAAGAGATAAACAATACCATGACGAAGATGGTAATGCAATCAAATTGTTTGAAAACAATCAATTACGACCTTTGGAAGTAAGATTTACAAACAGAGAAATTAATAATGAATCACAAGAAGTAAAAATAAAAACGAGTGCTACAACACTTGATGCTACAAAAGCTATTCAAAGTTTAATTTTAACGCAAGAGTTAAAAGGTACAACATTAAGAAAAGCATTTACATTTTATCCTGATGGACATTATGATTTAACTGTTACTTCTACAAATAATGCGAAATTTTTTATTACTAATGGGTTTAGACCAAGTGTATTAGTTGATATGTATGCGGATCACGGTTTAATTGTTAAACAAAGTGATGGAACAACTGAATTGGTTTCAGATGAAGACTTAGATAAGAATAAGAGTTTTTCTGCTATTTCTTTTGTATCGTCTTTTGATAGATACTATGCAACTGTAATTTATAATTTTAAACAAAATATGTCAATTACATTATTACCAGATAATGAAGGTAATCCTCAAGGTTTTATTCATGGAGGAGATAATATCTCTTTTTCTGGTTATATGGGACCAAAAACATTTAAAACACTGGAAGCGTTAAATCCTGAATTAACAGATGTTATTGAATATGGATTTTTTACTTTTATTGCTAAACCTATGTTTTTATTATTACAATATATGCATTCAATCATTGGAAACTGGGGTTGGACTATTGTTTTTGTAACGATATTAATTAAAGGTATATTATTTCCTTTATCATACAAAGGTATGGTATCAATGCAAAAACTAAAAGACTTATCGCCTAAAATGAAAGAAATCCAAGCAAAATACAAAGACGATAAACAAAAACAATCTATGCATATGATGGAACTGTATAAAAAACATGGGGCTAACCCTATGGGTGGATGTTTACCATTAATTATGCAAATACCTGTCTTTTTTGCAATATATAGGGTATTATTAAATGCTATTGAATTAAAAGGTAGTGAGTGGATTCTTTGGATTCATGATTTAGCTGAAATGGATCCATATTTCATCTTACCTGTATTAATGGGTGCATCAATGTTTTTACAACAAAAGATTACTCCTAATTCTATGCAAGATGAAATGCAAAAAAAGATTTTTCAAATGTTACCAATTGTTTTTACATTCTTCTTCTTGTGGTTCCCCGCAGGTTTAACATTGTATTGGGTTGTAAATAATGTATTTACAATTTCTCAACAATATTATATTAATAAAGTTTTTGAAAAACAAAGAGCAGCAAAAAAACACTAATTTATTAGGGATATATAATGAAACAGTTTGAAGGTAAAAGTTTAGAAGAGGTATATACCTTAGCTACAACCGAATTTAAATGTTCAATTACTGAGCTATATATTGAAGTTATTCAACAACCAAGTAAGGGATTTCTTGGTTTTGGACGAAAGACTGCAATGATAGCAGTCTCCTATGAAAAAGAAAAAACTCAAGTCTTAAAAAAAGAAGAGACTTTTAAAAAAGTAAATATTAAAATTGAAGATGTTTCTAAAAAATTAGAAAAGATTGAAAAAAAATCTTCTCCCCTAATAAAACCTAGCAAAAAACAACATATTAATCTTGAGAAAAAAGAAGAAATATTTGATAACTTTTATTCAAAAGACAAAGCACCTGAACTTTCAAATCTAATAGTAAAAAAAGATAAAAATGATGTTATTACTGATGTTAAACAAAAAGTAAATCATCTTTTTAAAGATACTTGTTATGATATAAATGAGATTAACGTTGATTTTTATGATGATGAAACATTATACATAGAGTTTTCTGGAAAAGATTCTGCTTTACTTATTGGAAAAGAAGGTTACAGATATAAAGCTTTGTCTTACATTCTTTTTAATTGGATCAATGAAAAATACAATTTAATGTTAAGACTTGAAGTTGCAGAATTTCTTAAAAATCAAGAAGAATCTATTTATAACTATTTAGGCCCAGTAATTGTAACTATTAATGAAGTAGGAACCTTTAAAACAAAACCTCTTGATGGAATTTTAGTACATATTGCATTAAAACGATTAAGAGAAGAATTCCCTGATAAATATGTAGCAGTAAAAACAAATATAAAAGGTGACAAATACGTGTTAGTAAACGAATACAGAAGTAAACAACAATAATGTTAGAAGAAGATACAATTGTAGCAATTGCTACTGCCAATGGAATTGGTTCCATATCTATAGTTAGATTAAGTGGGCCAAGTGCACTTAAAATAGCACTACAACTCTCAAAAAAAAAAGAACTTAAGCCAAGACTTGCAACGTTAGCTTCTTTATACAATGCTAAGAATGAAATAATTGATGAAGCTTTATTAATTTATTTTAAAAACCCTTATTCTTTTACAGGTGAAGATATTGTTGAGTTTCAATGCCATGGTGGTATTGCTATATCAAATATTATTCTTTCTGAGTGTATGCTTGCTGGTGCAAGACTTGCCAATCCGGGTGAATTCTCAAAACGTGCTTTTTTAAACAATAAAATTGATTTAACAAAAGCAGAAGCAATCGCAAAAATCATAGAAGCCAGAAGTGAAGATGCAGTTAAATTATTAGCCAGACAATTAAAAGGCGAATTGAGCGATTTTGTTAATGATATTAGAGAAGATTTACTTTTTATGTTGGCATATACAGAAGTAACTATTGATTATGCAGAAGAAGATTTACCAAAAGATATTTTAGAACAAATTAAAACAAAACTAGATGCGATTATACTTAAACTTGGAAATACGCTTGAAGCTTCTAAACGAAGAGAAGGTTTAATTGAAGGGTTTAAAGTAGCTATTATTGGAAAACCAAATGTTGGAAAATCTTCTTTATTAAATAAACTTCTAAATTTTGATCGTGCTATTATTTCTACTATTGCAGGAACTACAAGAGATACTATTGAAGAAACTGTAAAAATTGGTACGCATTTAATTAAGATTGTTGATACAGCTGGAATAAGAGATGCCAGTGATGAAATAGAAAAAATAGGTATTGAAAAATCTTTGGAAGCAGTAGAAGATGCAGATATTATTATTTGTTTGTTTGATAATTCACATGCAAAAGATGATGAAGATGAAAAAGTCCTCTCTATTATAGAAGAACATAAAAATAAAAAAATACTTACTGTTTTAAATAAATCAGATTTAAAAAATGTATTTGATAAAACTTTATTACATGAACCCTTAACTCTTTCAACAAAAGAAGATATAAATCCTTTAATATCTTTAATAGAAAAAATTCTTGATGCGAATACTCACAGTGATGAAATGACACTTATTTCTAAAAGACAAGTAGATGCAGTATCTCAAACACTTTACCATATTCATGAAGCATATTCCCCTTTAAATACAGGAGAGTTAGAGTTTTTTGCTTACAATATTCAAGAAGCTTTGGAGTATATATCCAATATTACAAGACCTTATGACAATGAACAAATGTTAGACGTTATGTTTGGAGCATTTTGTTTAGGTAAATAAACAAACATGCCCTTTTAGTGAATGAAAATATTACTTCAATTTTCATTCCTCTGTAAATTCATAATTTATTTGTTATTTTAATTTTACTTTAAGTATAATAATTAATTATGAATAGATTTACTTTGTTGTTTAAACTCTTTTTACTACTTTTTACCAGCTTACTTTTTGCAAAAAATGATTCTCTTGATTTAAGAGAAATACATGTGCAATTAAATTGGAAACACCAATTTGAACATGCCGGTTTTTATGCTGCGATTAATGAAGGGTATTATGAAAAAATTGGCCTAAAAATAATACTGCATGAAAAAAACAGTGACAGTAATATTTATGGTGATGTTCTTGCTTTAAAAATGGATTTTGCTATTGGTTATTCTTCTATTGTTTTAGAATATCTCGAAGGAAAACCTTTAGTGGCGCTTGCCAGTTTTTTTCAACATTCTCCTTTGATATTTTTATCTAAAACAAGTTCAAATATTAGAAACGTATCTGATATGCGTGAAAAAAACGTAATGGTTAATATTGATACTAGAAGTGCTGCATCTTTATTAATTATGATAAAAAAAGAAGGCTTGTCTTTGTCTTCCATGAACATTCAAGAGCACAGTTACGATGTTATGGATTTAATTAATAATAAAACAGATGTAATTGCTGCTTATATATCAAATCAACCCTATATATTAAAAGAAAAAAACATAGCTTACAATATCATTGATCCTGCTAATTTTGGTTATGATTTTTATGAAAATATTTTGTTCACATCAAAAGATTTAATTGAAAAAAATCCCAAACTGGTAAAGAATTTTTTAAAAGCAACATTAAAAGGTTGGAAGTTTGCTTTAGAGAATGAAGATGAAATAATAAAACTTATTTTAAATAAGTATTCAAAAGAAAAATCATACGAAGCGTTATTATATGAAGCTGAGATAATAAAAAATTCATTAATGCCCGCAAATATTGCTATTGGAAATATTGATAAAAATAGAATGAAAAGAATTGTTGATGTATATGATGAAATCGGTATTTTAAATGTAAATTCAAAAAATATTGATGCTTTGATATACAATCAGAATAAACATATTGTTTTATCCTTAACACAAAGAGCTTGGATAAAAAAACATCCAAAAATATATTTTACAGGTGATCCCAATTGGCTTCCTTATGAGGCTTTTGTTGATAATAAGTATATAGGTATTGTTAATGAGCATCTTAAACTAATTCAAGAATATACAGGTTTAGAAATTATTATAAAAGAGAGTAAAACCTGGAATGAAGCCTTAGTTATGTTAAGAAATAAACGTGTGGATATTTTATCTGAAACAAATGCCTCTATTTTAAAAAAAGAAATGTTATTTACCCAATCTTATTTATCTTCTCCCATTGTAATGGTAATGAATAAAAAAGCTTCTTATAAAAACTCACTTAAAGATATAAAAGAAAAAAAGATTGCTGTTGTAAAAGATTATGGTTATATCACTGAAATCAAAGAAGAATATCCCGATTTAAATTATTATGAAGTAAACTCTTTACAAGAAGGATTATTGGCTGTTGAAAATGATCATGCAGATGTATTTTTAGGAGCTTTACCACAAAGCAGTTATTGGATTAATAAACTTGGTTTACAAAATACCAGGATTGTTGGTAAAACTAAATTTAAAGCATCTTTATCTTTTGCAGTAAGAAAAGACTATTCTATTTTAGTTGATATTATTAATAAAGCTCTCTTACAAATAGATGAAAGCAAACAACAAGAAATATTAGAACAATGGACAAAAGCAAAATTTAAAGAAAATAGTGATTATTCAATCTTTATTTATGCACTGGTTATTTCCCTTTTTGTGATTGTTTTTTTAATCATAAGACAAATACTATTAAAAAAATACAGTAAAGAACTTGAATATATTTCTCAAACAGATTCATTAACCAAAATATATAACAGGGTTAAATTAAATTCAATTATGGCAGAACAATTAAATGTATTTAAACGCCATAATCACAGCTTTGGAATTATACTTTTGGATATTGATTATTTTAAAAGAGTCAATGATAGTTTTGGACATGATATAGGTGATTCTGTGTTAGTCGAATTTTCTACTTTATTAAAGAACAATATAAGAGAAGTTGATTCTGTTGGGCGTTGGGGAGGAGAAGAATTTATTATTGTTTGTCCTTTTAGCAATAAAGAAGGTATCTCCTTATGTGCACAAAAACTTAAAAAAATTATTGAAGAACATGATTTTTTTAAAGTAGGAAAAAAAACAGCCAGTATTGGTATATCTTTATGTGAAAAAGATTCTACAATTAAAAGTTTAATAAAATGTGCAGATATAGCATTATACGATGCAAAAGCTTCGGGACGTAATACCATTCGTTTTTTTAAATAAAACTATTTTAAGAACTTTTAGTTATTATACGGCATGAATAATACAAAATACGATGTAATAATAATAGGTTCAGGAGCTGCTGGTATGATTGCTGGAATTACAGCGGCTAGGGCCAACAAAAACGTACTTCTTTTAGAACAACAAGATAAGGTTGGTCCCAAACTAAAAGCAACAGGTGGAGGAAGATGTAATCTTTCTAATACTTTATCCAATACTGATTTTATGAATTCTTTTGGGCGAAATGGTAAATTTATGAGCGATGCTCTAAATCTTTTGGACCATAAAGATTTAATAGCGTTCTTAGGAGATATTGGTGTTGAAACACATATTCCTGATGGTTTTCGTATTTTTCCCGTTACGCATAACTCTTCAACTATAATAAAAGCCTTAGAAAAAGAACTGATACGATTAAATGTGACACTTTCTTTAAATACAAAAGTTTTACGTTTACTTCTTGAAAATGAAGACATAGTTGGTGTTCAATGCACAAAAGATGATGAATCAGCAAAGTTTTTGTCTTCAAGAATTATAGTTGCTACGGGTGGTTTGGGTTTTCCTATGTTAGGAGCTAATGGAGATGGTTATGACTTTGCAAAACATTTAGGCCATCAAGTAACAGATCTTTATCCTGCTATGTTACCACTTCTTACCAAAGAAACGTGGGTAGGGGAGTGTAAAGCAGATACCATTGCAAAAGCTGTTTTAAAAATCGATTTACCAAAAGCCAAAAAACTAAAAGCAGTGGGGGATTTAATTTTTACTTCAAAAGGTATTAGAGGTCCAGTAGTACTTGATTTCTCCAGAGAAATTACACCTTTTTTAGAAACGCACAAAGAAGTACCTATTTTAGTTCATATGCTAAAAGGAATGAATGAAGAAGATTTACGTGTGCATATTAAAAATGAAGTAAAAATCAACAATGACGTTACTGTATTAGATACATTAATTAAAATTTTGCCTGAATCTGTAATAAAAGGGTTATGTAAACAAGTACAAGCTGATTATACGCTTACTTTTAAAAATTTAAAGGGTTTAATTAGAGATAATTTAATAAAAATACTTATTTCTACACCTTTAACAATAACAGATCATGTCGGTTTTAAAAAAGCAATGATTACAAGAGGTGGCGTTAAACTAAAAGAAATTTCTCCCAAAACAATGCAAAGTAAGATTATTGATGGTTTATATTTTTGTGGAGAGGTTGTTGATTTAGATGGCCCTTGTGGGGGATATAATTTGCAATGGTCTTTTTCAAGTGGAAACTTAGCAGGGCACTTGCTTTCATAAGTTAACACTTCCTTCACATTAAAATTCTATACTAGTTCATTAAGGATTTATTATGAGAATTTTAATTTTTTTGAGCCTGTGTTTTTCGGCACTATTTGCTTTTGACCCAAATATCGATGACAGGTCTTATGGTTTAAAAAGCTCTACGTCTTCTTGGAATACTAATTGGAATAAACACTCAATTCCATATTCTGAGCTTTTAAGTGGAGGACCTGCACGAGATGGTATTCCTCCCCTAGATAAACCAAAATTTGTAACTATTAAACAGGCAAAAACATTTCTAAAAGATGATGAGCCTCTTATTTTTGTTAGTATCAACAATGAAAAAAAAGCCTATGCTTTATCTATTTTAATTTGGCATGAAATAGTAAATGACAGTTTAGGAAATGAAAAAATTCTGGTTACTTTTTGTCCTTTATGTAATGCTTCAATTGTATTTTCAAGAATGATTGATGGTGTTTTACATGATTTTGGGACTTCTGGACTTCTTCGAAAATCAGATCTAGTAATGTATGATAGACAAAACGAATCCCTGTGGCAACAATTTACAGGGGAAGCAATAGTGGGTGATTCTTTGGGAAAAACATTGAAACTTCTAAATTCTTCTATTGTATCTTTTAAAGATATTTATACCCATCATCCTTCAACTATGATTTTATCACAAGACACAGGATATAAAAGAGAGTATGGTAAAAACCCTTATTCGGGATATGACGATATTAATTCTTCTCCTTTTTTATTACAAGAAGATATTGATGATAGAATGCCCCCTATGAGGAGAGTTGCAACCCTTAGTATTAATAATAGAGATAAAGCTTATTCCTATAAGCTTCTTAAAGCAAAAAAAGTGATTAATGATCGTTTTGAAAATAAAGACTTAGTTTTGTTTTATAAAAACAATGTTTTATCTGCTTTAGATAAATCAAAAATAAAAGATTCTAAAAAAGTTGGTTCTGCAAGTATTTTTGAATCAAAACTAAAAGGTGAGATTTTAGAATTTTATTATGACAAAGGTTTTTATGATAAAAAAACAAAAAGTTTATGGAATATTTTTGGTTTAGCAATAGAAGGTAAACTAAAAGGAAGTCAATTGAAAAAAATTACTTTTGGTTCACACTTTTGGTTTGCTTGGGTTGTTTTTAAACCCAATACGGTTATTTATAAATAACAGTATTACAGGTCTTTTGGTTTTGTATAAGAAATAAAAGTCGCATTGTTTTTATTTACATCCATCCAAGAATCACAAGAAAAAGATATTTCAACAATAGAAGCTGTTTTTAACTCTTCTCTTGAATCACATAACATATATGCTAACGTTGATACTCCTGGATTATGACCTACTAGAATTGCTGTATCATTGTCATCATGAATATAAGAAATCAATTCTTGAATTGCTGCAACAAAAGGTTCATATATATATTGATTTTGCATTATGTTTTTATTAAAATCAAGTTCTTTTGCTAAGAGTTTAGCAGTTGTATGTGCTCTTAATGCAGGGCTTGATAAGATAATATCTATTTTTTCATTTTTCTGTTTTAAATACTTTCCTACTAGTGCACAGTCTTTTATGCCTTTTTCATTTAAAGGTCTATCAAAATCATCTAGGTTTTCATCTCCCCAATCTGATTTTGAATGTCGTATTATAAATAGTTTTTTCATTTTTCGCTCATTTTATCTAAGATGTAAAATTATAAGATATTTTTCTTAAAAACAACTAGAAAAGCCTTTTTTTAATGCTATTTTGTATAATATATTTATAAATAATAAAGAAAAATTAAAAGGCTATATTTTGGGATATAATTTAGATGATAAACTTGTAATAGCAATTTCTTCAAGGGCTTTATTTAATCTAGAAGAAGAAAATAAAATTTTCGAATCTTCTGGTTTACAAGATTACTATGATTTTCAAATTAAGAATGAAGATACCTTATTAGAAAAAGGTACAGGCTTTCGTTTGGTGAAGAATTTACTTAGAATTAACGATGATTTTCCTGATAATAAACAAGTGGAAGTCATTATTATGTCGCGAAATAATGCAGCAACCTCTTTGCGTATTACAAAATCAATTGATGCTTATAAACTTGATATAAAACGCAGCGCTTGGTCAGGTGGAAACAATATTTCAAAATATTTAAAACCTTTTAAAGTTGATTTGTTTTTATCAGCAAATGATGAAGATGTGAGGGCTGCCAATGATATAGGAATAGCAGCTGCTAGAATTTTACCTTTTGTTAATGTTGATGAACAAGATGAACAACAAGTGAAAATTGCCTTTGATGGGGACGCGGTATTGTTTTCAGATGAATCTGAACAAATTTATAAAAGTAAGGGCCTAGAGGCATTTTTAGAGCATGAAACAAACAATGCCAAAAACAATTTACCTGATGGACCTTTTGCTAAATTGTTACGTGTTATCTCTACCATACAAAATAAATATGCAAACGAACACACACCTATTCGAACCGCTTTAATTACTGCTAGGAACTCTCCTGCTCATGAAAGAGTAATACGAACACTAAATGCCTGGAAAGTACGAATTGATGAGTCTTTTTTCTTAGGTGGTATGGATAAATATGAAGTAGTGCAAGCTTTTGGTGCAGATATCTTTTTTGATGACCAAGATGTGCATTTAGAAAATACGTCAAAAGTAATTCCAAGTGCTAAAGTTCCTTATAAAAGTGATTCAAAGATTAATAAATTATAATCACTTTTTAATTATTGTTTTATTTGAAGATATTAACAATTTCATCAAGAGATATTTCTTCTTTTATAATAGGATAAATACCCTTATCTATTAAATATTTTTTACAGGTTATTCCAATTTGTTTTGTAATGAAATAATGAATATTTTCTTCTTTAAGGAAGGTTGGCAATACATGCCTGGGTCTAATATTATTTTCAGAAAAAGCAGGGTTTTGTATGTGCTTGATATTTTCTAATTTATAATCTTTTATGTGTAAAATAAAGATATATTTTGAATCAATTGAAATATCATCCAGAACTTTTAATTGATTTGAACAAACGGCTACATTAAAATCATTTTGTATTTCATGTACTTTTATATTGGAACCATTAATTAAAGCAGATGCAATTTTTAAACGTGCATTTTTAATAATTCTAGCTAGGGTTGGTCTAGAGATATTCATCTGTATTGCCGCATCTTCTTGGTACATTGAATCTAAATCCATTAATTTAATAGCTTGTATTTCTTCATGCAATAAAATAATATCTTCATTAGACTTTATATCTTTTGGACCAAAATATTTAGAGGTTGGTTTAAAATTTAATTCACGTTGTTGTTTTTCTCTGGGCAAATTTTTCCTTTTTTCTTTGAAGATAGATTCTAACATAAATAAATCAAAAAATATACTTGACATATGTTCACTAATATGATATAATCCGGTCATATGTTCATAAGTTTAAAATTATTTTATTTGTATTTATCTGAAATATAGAAAAATTTAGCCGCTTTTCTTATATATAAATACTCTTCCAATAATAATAAATGATTTGATTTGTGAAATATATCATTAATTAATTGGATTTTGTGTTTAATAATCTAGCCAATTTAAATATTAAACATAATAGTCATTCCTTTAATTGTCCAATTAATGATGTTCATTCCTAATTTTGTAGAAACTTACTTTTAAATATTTTATTACTTTTTTTAGTTTCTACAATCTCCTTTTTACTACACACAAAATCAATAACTGCATTAAGTAAACATTCAAGAATTAGTTTAATTTATAGAATAAAAGATTAGTAGGAAAGATACAAATAAGTATGCTTCTTAGGAAGCATCTTTATTAAGAGTTATAGACTTTTTTAATATTCTTTATTTTTGAGGACATATTTAGTATAAGCATATCTGCTAATACTAAAGCCATCATTGATTCTGCAACTACTGAGCCTCTAATAGCTACACAAGGATCATGACGTCCTTTTAATTCACAAGTAACTTCATCATTGTAAATATCAACTGTATCTTGTTTTATAAAAACAGAAGGAGTTGATTTAAAATGAACTTTGATATTAATGTCATCTCCATTAGAAATTCCACCTAATATTCCGCCTGAATGGTTTGTTTTAAAACCATCTTTTCTTATTTGGTCATTATTATCAAAACCTTTTACTTTAGCAGCTTCAATTCCATCTCCAATTTCAACTGCTTTTACTGCATTAATACTCATCATAGCAGAAGCAATTTGTGCGTCCAATTTAAAATAAATAGGTTCACCTAAACCACTTGGGCAGTTTTTAACATTAACAAGAGCACAGCCTCCAACAGAGTTGTGTTGTTTTTTTGCTTGAATTATTGCTTCTTTTTGTTTTTCTTCGACTTCTTTATCTAAAGCAAAAATATCAGAAGTAAGTGCATGTTTAAAATCGTAATTTTTAGCAGCTATACCATCAATACTAGTTATTCCTGAATTGATTTCTATATTCACTTCTTTTAGCATAAGTTTAGCAATAGCTCCTGCTGCTACTCTTGAAGCAGTTTCTCTTGCACTGCTTCGTCCACCGCCTCTATAATCTCTTAATCCATATTTAGCAAAATAAGTAAAATCTGCATGACCTGGTCTGAATAAATCTTTTACATTCGTATAATCTTTTGATTTTTGATTCTCATTATAAATAATCATAGCTATAGGTGTACCTGTGCTTAAACCTTCAAAAACACCTGAAAGTATTTCAATAACATCACCTTCTTTTCTGGCTGTTGCATATTTATTTTGTCCAGGTTTTCTTCTGTTCATTTCACTTTGAATAAATTCTTCATCGATTTTTATTCCAGCAGGAACTCCATCAACCACACAACCTATTGCTTTACCATGGCTTTCCCCAAAGGTCGTAAATCTAAAGTTTTGACCAAAACTATTCATTAAACTTCGCTTTTTAATTGAAAAAGTGCAATCTTTGCAACAGCTTGTTGTGCAAGTTTTTTACTTTTTCCTATCGCTTGTCCATAATGTTTTCCATCAATCCAAATAGAGACTTCAAATTCTTTTTTATGATCAGGACCATAAGAAGCTTCAATTTTGTATTCTGGAATTGAAGCAAATTGAGCTTGAGTTATTTCTTGTAAAGCCGTTTTATAATCAGAAAACAATACTGATAAGTTTATTTCTTCATAAGATCTGTTTAATAAATCTAAAATAATAATTTTTAGGATTTCAAGTCCTGACTCTAAATAAATAGCCCCCATAATTGCTTCAAAAGCATCTGAAAGAATAGATGCTTTTGATCTTCCTTTATTTCTTTCTTCTGCTATTGATAAATAAATATAATCACCCAGTTTAATTTCATTTGCAAGTCGTGTAAAACCTGCTTCATTCACCAAAGAAGCCCGTATTTTTGATAGATCTCCTTCGTTCGATTTGGGAAATTTTTTGTATAAAAACTCTCCAACAATCAAATTAAGTACTGCATCTCCTAAGTATTCTAAGCGCTCATTATCATAGGGTTTTTTAAAACTTTTGTGTGTAAGTGCTTCGACTATCAGGTCTTTATTTTTAAACTGATAATCCAGGCACTGTTCTAACTTTAAGTAATCACTCATATTAAATTCTTCCTGTTCTTTTTAATTTTCTTTGCGTGGATGCTAGTATATCACATCTTTCATTATGCTTATTGGCTCTGCGTATTTTTATCACAATTGCTTTTATATTGTGACTTTTTGAAACTTTTGTATGAAAAAACACTAAGAGCACAGTTATTATGTATCATTCTTACCATTAAGAAGATTAATTTATTAAAAATAATCTTTTATAATAAGGATTGGTTTTTTTCATAGGCATTTTTTACAAGCATGTGTTTTACAATAAAACTTAAAATACTATGACAATGTGGACATCTTGATTCAAAAATAGGATGAACATGTTTACACGAGGTACAAATAAATTCAAAATCCAAATCGGCTTTGGTATCATGCTCATGAGTATTTAATAATATTAATATATCTAAGTCAAAATCTTTTGAATGTTTTAAAGAGTTTAAATAGGATTTTGCATTGTATAACTCTTCTAAAAAAGGATTATTGTTTACTTTATCAAAATCAATATCTTCAAATTTTTGATACCACATTAAATCAGTAAATTTATTCACATCAAAACTGTCTATATTTTCCCACAAAAATGTTTTGTTATACATAATAAGGTATTGTGCAAATAAACGTTCAATTATTTTGTCTTTTTGGAAGATTTCATACAAAGCATATGTTTTTTTCTCATAAGATAAAAGTGGGTCATGTATCACTTTTAGTGTTTTGATATAAATTTTATCTTTAGAAATATCTATTTGCAATTCATCAAGTGATTCTAAAACTTCAAACGCTCTGTCAAAATCTTTAAGTTTTTCATAAATTAACAATAAATACTGCAAAGCACTTGTATTTCGTGGTGAAAATTTTAGTATTTTTAAAAATATATCTTTTGAGCGTTGTAAAAAACCACCTTTATAATAAGTAGTTCCTAATAACTCTAAGAGTTCTTCTTTTTTAACTCGGTTTGTTACATGTTCTAAAAGAGCTAAATATACAGAAATTGCTTTTGTATAATCGCCTTTATGTAAAAAACTTGAAGCCAACAAGATGATAGAATCAAAAGGTAAATTATATGTTTTATACAAATGCACATAATCTTCTTCTTTTAATTTGCCAAGCTCAAAACGCTTAAGAAGTTTCCTGTATTCTTTTCTTGCTTTTCTTTCTTTATATGCACCAAAGGTGTATGTTAAAAATGAGATACAAAAAATCAAAGAAAAAAATATGACAATACCAAATAAGGGATCTCTATATTCTAATACTAAACCTTCCATTAAGACCTTTGTTATGTAAGAATAAAATATAATAACATAAGTATGGTTAATAAATAAGATGCTAAAACAAAATCTAATATTGCATTAGATACAATCGCATATGATTACAAAAGACTCAATTGAAAGCTTAAAATCCCAATTAGATGTTGTAGATGTTATATCTCAATTTCTAGAACTTAGAAAAGCCGGCGCAAATTTTAAAGCCTGCTGTCCTTTTCATGGAGAAACAACTCCTTCTTTTGTTGTAAGCCCAGCAAAACAAATATACCATTGTTTTGGCTGTGGAGTAGGGGGCGATTCTATTAATTTTTTAATGGAGTATGAAAAACTTTCTTATCCTGAAACCTTGGAAAAACTGGCAGGAATGTACAATGTTACACTTTCTTATGATGATAAAGGTCAAAAAGCACAAAGCGTAAAAATAATTGAAGATTTAAATAAACTTTATCAACGTTTATTTGTTAATAACGATACCTGCAAAGATTATATAAAACAAAGAGGTATTTCAGAATTTTCTATTGAAAAATTTGAAATAGGTTATGCTCCTAAATCGGGCGATACTATAAATTATTTAAAAAACAATCATCATAATTTAAGTGAAGCCATAGACTTAGGCGTAATTGATACAGGTCAAAGTGGTTTATACTCAAGGTTTATTGAGCGTATTACTTTTCCAATTTATTCTCTAAATGCAAAAATTGTTGGCTTTGGGGGAAGAACAATCACAGGGCATAATGCCAAATATGTGAATTCTCCTCAAAGTAAAGTATTTAATAAATCACGTTTATTATATGGTTATCATTTAGCCAAAGAACATATTTACAAAAAAAATCAAATCATTATTACGGAAGGTTATTTAGATGTTATTATGCTTCATCAAGCTGGTTTTAATACAGCAGTTGCAACGCTAGGAACGGCTTTAACCTCCGATCATTTGCCTTTGATTAAAAGAGGCGAACCTAAGGTTATTCTTGCATATGATGGAGATAAAGCAGGTCTTAAAGCTGCTTTTAAAGCTGCCACTATTCTCTCTCATTCAGATTTTGAAGGCGGTGTTGTTATTTTCTCTGGAGGTTTGGATCCTGCTGATATGGTGAAAGAAGATCGTATTGAAGAATTAAATACAATGTTTTTAAAACCTAAGGGGTTTATTGCTTTTGTAATTGACTCAATTATAAGCACTTATGATACCCATGATCCACAGCAAAAACAAAAAGCTTTGGTTGAAACCAATGAATATTTAAAAACACTAAATCCTATTTACCAAGATGAATACAAGCGATATATAGCTCAAAAATTAAATGTAAGAGAACATTTGGTTCAAATTAACAAAGTATCAAGAGCACAAGCCATTAATTTATCAAAAATTGATATAGCTGAACTCTCCATTTTAAAACATATTTTAGAAGATAAATCTAGGTTAGATGGAGTCTTAGACATTATTGACTCTTCTATGTTTGAATTTCATGTAGAAGAGTTTAATACTTTGATTCATGATATAGGAAATCCTTCTTTAAATGGGATACTATTAAATGAAGCTTTGCAAGAATATTCACATGAAGAATTTGAAAAACAGCTTTTGTGTTTATTGGATAAATTTTACAATAATAAACTAACCCACGTTACTTATGCTCAAGATATGAATTTTAAAGAAAAAGTACTTTTAATAAGAAAAATAAAAGACAATATAAAACAATTAAAAATAGGTAAACTTATAAAATATAACTTATAACAATAAAGAATATTTTGGCTAAAATACGCCTAATAAAATAAAAGGAAATTCATGGAAATTATTAATACTACCAATGCACCTGCTGCAATTGGACCTTATTCACAAGCTATTATTGCAAATGGTTTGATTTACACATCAGGACAAATCCCTTTAACGCCAGAAGGTGATTTAGTTGAAAATGACATAAACAAACAAACACAACAAGTAATGACAAATTTGCAAAGTGTATTGGAAGCTGCTGGTTCTTCTTTAGATAAAGTAATTAAAGTTACAATATTCTTAGATTCTATGGATGATTTTGCTGCTGTAAATGAAATATATGCAAGTGCTTTTGGTGATCATAAACCAGTACGTTCAACGGTTGCCGTTCAAACATTACCTAAAAATGTTTTAGTAGAAATGGATGTTGTTGCATTGGTTTCATAATAATTTTGAAAGAAATAAGACTTTGTAAGCTATTTAAAGGAATCTTAAAGGAACTTTAGATAATATTGCATCCCGTTAGAAAAGAATCATAAAGATTGATAAGTTAGAGGAATAAATATGTACGCAATTATTAAATGTGGTGGTAAACAGTATAAAGTGTCTGAAGGTGATATCTTAGATATTGATTATACAGGTTTAGCAGCAAAAGAAGCTTTAGAAATTACTGACGTTTTAGCATTAAACGATGGTGAGTTAAAAACTGGTAAAGAAGTAGAATCTGCAAAAGTTTCTGCTGAAGTAGTTTTAGATGGAACTGGTGTAAATAGAGATAAGAAAATTATCATTTACAAAAAAAGAAGAAGAAAAGATTCAAAATTAAAAAGAGGTTTTAGAAAAAGCTTCACTAAAATTAGAATCATTAAAATCGCTGCATAAGGAATAAGTCATGGCTCACAAAAAAGGTCAAGGAAGTACACAGAATAATAGAGATTCAGCTGGTAGAAGACTAGGCGTTAAAAAATATGGTGAAGAAGTTGTAAGAGCTGGAAACATCATTATTAGACAAAGAGGAACTAAAGTTCATCCTGGTAACAATGTTGGGATGGGTAAAGATCATACTCTTTTTGCTTTAATTGACGGAAAAGTTAAATTCGAAATTAAAGATAAAAACAGAAAAAAAGTTTCAGTTTACGCAGCGTCGTAAGTCAAACTAATTTGTTTAAAAGGGTGTAAGGCTTCTGCCTGCACCCTTTTTTTATTCTGCTAAATAGATAATATTGAGTGATTTACAGATTATTGAATATTATTTATTAGTAAAACAACTAATAACATCGGAGATAAAATGTTTATAGATAGCGTGAAATTTACAATAAGATCAGGTAAAGGAGGACAGGGATGTTCTTCATTTAGAAGAGAAAAGTTTGTTGTAAAAGGTGGCCCTGATGGTGGGGACGGTGGAAAAGGTGGAGATGTATATATTTTAGTTGATAATAATACGGATACTTTGTCATATTACAAAGGGAGAAGACTTTTTAAAGCAGATCATGGGGTTCAAGGAATGCCAAGAAGAATGACTGGTAAGTCTGCTGAAGATATGACTTTAGTAGTTCCTCCAGGAACACAAGTATTTGATGATGAAACAGGTGAATTATTACACGATTTATTAGTTGAAGGTGTTAGAATTCTTCTTTTAGAAGGTGGAAAAGGTGGTTTAGGAAATGTTCACTTTAAGAACTCAAGAAACCAAAGACCTACGTATTTTCAACCAGGACTTCCAGGAACTGCATTAAATGTTCGTTTTGAATTAAAACTAATTGCTGATGTTGGTTTGGTTGGATATCCAAATGTTGGAAAATCAACCTTGATTTCAACGACTTCAAATGCAACACCAGAAGTTGCTAATTACGAATTTACTACTTTAACTCCTAAATTAGGTGTTGTTGAAGTAGGAGAATATAATTCTTTTGTTATGGCAGATATTCCTGGGATTATTGATGGTGCTAGTGAAGGTAGAGGTTTAGGGCTGGAATTTTTAAGACATATTGAACGAACTAAAACTTTATTGTTTATGGTAGATCTTGCAAATCATAGAACACCAATTGAACAATACAATGTATTAAAAGATGAATTAAGAAAATTTTCACCTGAATTAGCAACAAGAAACTTTGCAATTGCTTTAAGTAAAACAGATGGTTATTATGGAGAAGATGTTGTTGAAGAAATCAGAAATTTTATTAAAGAAATTGGTTTAGATATTTCACCATCAAATGAATTTGGTTTTGATAAAAAATACGAATATTATGCGCAAGATTTAACGTACAATCGTTTTGATAATACAAAACCAATGTTTGTTTTACCTATTTCTTCTGTTACTAGAATGAATACGGCATCTATTCGATTTGCTCTGTATGAATTGTTAAGTCAATAAAAATGAAACGCCTGGTTATAAAGGTTGGTTCCGCTGTTTTAAGACACGGTTCTGATCTGGCACTTGATAGATTAAATAATCTTGTAGATTTAATAGCTGCTTTAAAGCGTGAAAAAAACTATGAAATTATTTTAGTATCTTCTGGTGCTGTTGCTGCTGGTAATATTACTTTAGATTTAGATAAAACACAAATTTATAACAGACAAGCTCTTGCTGCAATTGGGCAACCTTTATTATTAAAACACTATAAAAAACAATTTAATACACACAACTATAAATGTGCTCAAATGCTTTTAGTTGCAGATGATTTTGATTCACGAAAACGAACAAAAAATATTAAAGCTGTAATGGAAATTCTTTTAAAAAACAATATCACACCTATAGTAAATGAAAACGATGTTATTGCAAATGAAGAACTTTTATTTGGAGATAATGATCAATTAGCTGCTAATGTTGCTTCTGCTTTTAATGCTGATTTGTTGGTAATATTGAGCGATATAGAAGGTTTTTATGATGACAATCCTCATACGAATTCAAATGCCAAAATTATTAAAGAAGTTTCTTTTATTAAAGATGAAGATTTAGAAGTTAAACACTCTGCTAATTCTGAATTTGCTACAGGTGGAATAGTTACAAAACTAAAAGCTGCTAAATTTTTAATGGATAAAAATATTCCTATGTTTTTAACATCGGGTTTTGATTTAAAAACAGCCCATGAATATTTATTAGAAAATAAACATAATAGTGGAACCTTATTTAAAGCCTAAGTTTTTTACTCACAAAGGACCAATATGTCAATTAAAAAAATTCTCTTTATGGGAACACCTGATTATGCTACGTGTATTTTTAAGGAGCTCTTGGCTTCTTCTTATGAAGTGATTGCTTTATTCACCCAAGAAGATAAAAAAGTTGGAAGAAAACAAATACTTAGTGCGCCTCATATAAAACAATATTGTTTAAATGAAAACATTGATATTCCTATTTATCAACCGCAAAAACTAAGAGATAATGAGGAAGCTTACGAACAAATTAAAGCTTTAGCGCCTGACATTATTATAGTAGCTGCTTATGGACAAATTTTACCAAAAAATATTTTGGATCTTGCTCCTTGCATGAATTTACATGCTTCTTTATTACCTAAATACAGAGGTGCTTCACCTATTCAAGAAGCCATATTAAATGATGATTCTTATACAGGCGTTACTGCTATGTTTATGGAAGAAGGTTTAGATACAGGAGATATTTTAGGGCTTCAATATCTTAAACTAGAAGATAAAATGGAAGTAGCAGAAGTATTTGATAAACTCTCTTTTATCGCTGCTAAACTTACGCTTGATACTTTAGATAATTTTGAGAACATTAAGCCTAAAAAACAAAACAATGCTCTTTCTTCTTTATGTAAAAAAATCAAAAAAGAACATGGACTTGTACGTTTCAAAAATGCTAAAAAACTGTATCAGACTTATAAAGCTTATTCTTATTGGCCAGGTGTATTTTTAGAATCTGGTTTAAAAATAAAAGAAATATCTTTGATAAACGAAGCTTCAGTAAATAAAGAAGGTGAAATTTTAGCTTTTGATAAAAATGCTGTTATTATTGGATGTAAAGAGGGATCTTTACAAATCAATGTTCTTCAAGCCCCTTCAAAAAAAGCTGTAAATGCAGCTGATTATATAAGAGGACAGCGTTTAAGTATTGGCGAAGTCTTAAAATAAACACAAAACGTGTGTTTATTTTAGCCCAAGTATAAATAAAAGCCAGTTACGCTTAAGAGAGACAATAATACGCCAATAACTAAGGCATTAACTGCCAATCTTTCATCTAGTCCCCCTTGAATAGCTAAAATCACTGCTGTAGTCATAGGGGGCATTGCTACTTCAAGAATCGTAGTCTTACTCCAAGTATCGTCTAAATTATAAAAATATGAAAATAAGCACATAACAATTAGTGGCATTAAAAACATTTTGGTTCCCAATAAATAACTTGTTATTTTAAATTTATAAAATATGTTTTTAAGTTCTAATTTCATACCAATTGCAATCATCGCAATAGGAACCAGTGTTGCTCCAATTACTTCTGCTGTATTCATAACAAAAATAGGAACAGGGAAAAGTTTTGCAAAAACGGTTATAAAAAACATAATAATAGGTGGAAAAAACAATACTTTTTTTGATATGGCTTTTAGGTTTACAACTTGTCCACTTCCCCAATTTATAATAATAGTTCCCAAAGAAACTACTAATAAAAAAGAACCAAACAAATCATAAATAAGAGCATAAACAACATAATCAGAGCCATAAAAAGCATCAATATAAGAAAAACCAATAAAAGATGTATTCCCAAATGTTCCTACTACCATAAAAGTGGCTAAGGTTTTTTTATCCAGTTTTAACGCTTTTCCTATTGCATAAGTTAGCAGCAGATTTCCAAGTATAATAGCATTGAACATAAGAATAAGATTGAGTATTTCACTGTCTAATACTAAGGGATAAATCTTTACAAATATCATTGCGGGAAGGGAAAAATAAATCACAAAATCAACCAAAACTTGCGAATTGTCTTTTTTTAATACTTTAAATAAATAACCAAATAACAGATACAAAGCAATAGGTAAAACAGGATCTAACACACTTAGCCTTTTTGTTTAAAATAAATATAAATTACATTATATTAGATTTGTATTAATAAGTAATTATGTATAATGTTTTATGCAAATAATCCAATTAAAAGAAGTTGATTCAACTCATAAATATTTAAAAGAGTACTTAAAAAACAATGTTTATTCCAAACCTTTGTGTATTCTAAGTTTTAAACAAAACAAAGGAATTGGAAGCAGAGGAAATGAATGGTTAGGAAAAGAAGGCAATTTATTTTTCTCTTTTGTTTTGGAAAAAGAATTATTGCCCAGCGATTTACCTATGCAAAGTGCTTCTATTTATTTCTCGTTTTTATTAAAAAGAACATTAAAAGAAATGGGTTCGAAACTTTGGCTTAAATGGCCCAATGATTTTTACTTAGAAAATAAAAAAATAGGGGGAACGATTACTAATTTATCGAATAATTTATTTTTATGTGGCATTGGTTTAAATCTAATCGAGGTAAATAAAGATTATGGAAAATTAGATATTGTTATTGATAAAATACACTTATTAAATAATTACTTTGATATCTTAGAAAAAAGAATTTCATGGAAGGAAATATTTAGTGAGTATAAGATAGAATACTCTTTGAGTTTGGAATACGAAACAAACATTGATAATAAAAAAGTTTCATTAAAAAAATCAATATTGAACCCTGATGGCTCAATATCTATAAATGAACAAAAGGTATTCGGTTTAAGATGAGTGAAGTAATAGCAATAGCAAATCAAAAAGGTGGGGTAGGTAAAACTACTACAGCGGTAAATTTAAGTGCGGCCCTAGCATTAGAAGGTAAGAGAGTATTATTAGTGGATGCAGATCCTCAAGCAAATGCTACAACTTCTTTAGGTTTCCACAGAGATACTTATGAATATAATATTTATCATGTTATGTTAGGTACAAAAGAACTTAATGACATTATTTTAGATACTGAAATCCCAACTTTAAAAGTGGCCCCTTCTAACATAGGACTAGTTGGAATTGAAAAAGAATTTTACAAAGATACAAGTGACAGAGAACTGGTATTAAAAAGATGTATTGATCCTGTAAGAAAAGATTATGATTTTATTATTATAGATTCACCTCCTGCTTTAGGACCTATTACTATTAATACTTTATCTGCTGCGAATTCTGTTTTAATTCCAATACAGTGTGAATTTTTTGCACTAGAAGGTTTGGCACAGTTATTAAATACAATAAAACTAGTAAAACAAACCATTAATAGATCTTTGCAAATAAGAGGTTTTTTACCAACAATGTATTCTTCTCAAAACAATCTTTCAAAACAAGTTTTTGCTGATCTTGCACAGCATTTTGAAAGTAAATTGTTTAAAATTGATGACAATTCATATGTGGTAATTCCAAGAAATATTAAACTAGCAGAGAGTCCAAGTTTTGGTAAACCTATTATGTTGTATGATAATGCAGCAATAGGTACAAAAGCATATAAAAATTTAGCAAAAGCAATTTTAGGATAATTATGGCAAAAGGTATGGCGTTAGGTAGAGGCTTAGGTGAATTGTTAGGTGAAGTTGAAGCGGCATATGATAAAGGCAATACGTCAAGCAGAGAAGGTCTTCTAGAAATTGATGTAAATAATATAGTACCTAATCCCAATCAACCAAGAAAGATGTTTGACGAAGATAAATTACAAGAACTAAGTTCTTCTATTAAAAAACATGGCCTTTTGCAACCTATTGTTGTTATTAAAGATGACAGTGATGGTTTTATCTTAGTATCTGGTGAGAGAAGATTACGAGCACATAAACTTGCAAATATAGACACTATAAAAGCAATTGTTACGAATATCAAAGAATTAGAATTAAGAGAACTTGCTTTAATAGAAAACATCCAAAGAGATGATTTAAATGTTATTGAACTGGCTTATTCTTATGCCCAATTAATAAACGAACACGCTATTACTCATGATGAACTCTCAGGAAGAGTTTTTAAAAGCAGAAGCTTGATTACTAATACCTTAAGATTATTACAATTAAGTGCTTATGTACAACAATTACTTGCTAATAACAAACTAACAGCAGGTCATGCTAAGGTTATGTTAGGACTTAGCGAAGAGGATCAAAAAAAGGTCGCTGATTCAATTCTTGGACAAAAACTTTCAGTAAGAGAAACAGAAAAAGCGGTTAAAGATTTAAAATCCTTACTTAATCCTAAAAAAACAAGCAAAAAAACACAAAATTATGACTTCAAATCTTTGGATAATATTGTTTCCATTTTACAAGCCTCAAACTTGAAAATTAAAGCAGAAAAAAATTATTTAAAGATAGAATTTAACTCACAAGAAGATATCGAAAAATTTTCCCATTACTTTAGTAACACTTTATAAAATTTCTTAATTTATTACCTTCATTTAAACTATTATTATAATTATTTTAGATAATATAAGTCAGTTTTAGTCAAACTAAACTGTTATAAATATGGAGGAATGAATGTTAGACATAAGTCCAATATTGATGCTTAGCTCGGGCGTAGTATTTTTATTAATACTTGCAGGGTTAAACAGTTGTCTATTTAAGCCTTTATTGAAGCATATGGATGAAAGAGCGGAGTCTATTAAACAAGACTTGATAAACGCAAAATCAAACAGCGCTGATGTAGATGGAATGCTGGCTGAGGCGAATGATGTTATTGCTGCTGCTAAAAAAGAAGCGGTTGTAATAAGAGAACAAGCTTATAATGAGGCTAAAGAGACTGCTGATGCAAAACTTATTGCTGCGAAAAGTGATGTTGATACCAGATATGGTGTTTTCGTTGCAGAACTTGCTGATGAAACAAAAGCGTTAAAAGAATCTTTAGTTGCTGCTATGCCTCAATTTAATGAGAGCGTAAAAGCGAAGCTTAAATCAATTTAAGGGAGAAAAAGTGAAAAAAACATTATTATTAACTATTTTAGCTTTTGCTCCTGTAGCATTATTAGCTCAAGCTGAAGGTGTGGAATCTGATATTCTTCAGAGATCTGTTAACTTTGTAATTTTTGCTGCTATTTTATGGTATTTACTTGCTGATAAAATGAAAGCATACTTTGCAGGAAGAACTTTAGATATTCAATCTGAATTAGATAAAGTTCAAGATACATTAAACGCTTCTCAAGCTAAATTTGATGAAGTAAAAAAACAATTAGACGATGCCAAAATAATGGCAGCTGAAATTGTTGAAAGTGCGAAATTAGATATTGATTCAGTTAAAACAAAAGTATTAACTGCTGTTGATTCAGAAATTGCAAATTTAGGTAAAAACTTTGATGCTAAAATCGAAGTGGAAACTAGAAAAGCTAAAAAAGAAATTGTTAATGAAATTCTTAATGAATTATTAAATTCTGATAATCTTACAATGTCTGATGAAGAACTTGTAAATATCGTAATTAAGAAGGTTGCATAATGATTGATTTAATAGCAAAAAGATATGTAAAAGCATTATTAGAAGGTCGTGATAGCGCTTCTATAACTGCTATTTATAAAGAATTAAATGAAATTTCTACTGCATATAACGATGAAAAATTTCTTGCTATTATTACTTCTTCTGAAGTAAAAGCTGAGAAAAAAGCGGCTTTGGTTATTTCATTTGTAAATGATTGTAATGCTACTACGAGTAACTTTATAAAAGTACTTGCTAGCAACAAAAGATTAGATATTATTCCTCATATTGTTAAAGAGTTAGAATCACAAGTAGCTATTATTTCTAATAGTTATGCAGGTATTGTTTATACGAATAAAGAATTATCAGCACAGTATGTAACTTCAATTGAAGAAAAATTCAGTAAGAAATTTGATGTTAATTTAACATTAACACAAGATGTTTGTGATTATGATGGTATTAAAGTTGATATAGATGGGCTTGGTGTTGAGATTTCTTTCTCAAAAGCAAGACTTAAGTCTCAATTGATTGATCATATTTTAAAAGCAGTTTAGAACTTAATAAAGGAGAATTTGAATGAGTACAAAGATTCAAGCAGATGAAATCTCTTCGATCATAAAAGAGCGAATTGATAATTTTGAATTAAATGTAGACGTTAACGAAACTGGTAAAATCATCTCTTATGCAGATGGTATTGCTCAAGTTTACGGACTTAAAAATGTAATGGCTGGAGAAATTGTTGAGTTTGATAATGGCGAAAGAGGACTTGCTTCTAACTTAGAAGAGTCTTCAGTTGGTATTGTTGTTCTTGGTAAAGGAACTGGACTTAGAGAAGGTAGTTCTTGTAAACGACTTGGTAAGATTTTAGAAACTCCAGTTGGAGATGCTATGATTGGTCGAGTTGTAAATGCACTTGGTGAACCAATTGATGGTAAAGGTACTATTACTGCAACTGAACATAGAGTAGTTGAAGAAAAAGCACCTGGTATTATGGCTAGAAAATCAGTTCATGAACCATTACAAACGGGTATCAAAGCTATTGATGCACTTGTTCCTATTGGAAGAGGTCAAAGAGAGCTTATTATTGGCGATAGACAAACTGGTAAAACAACTGTTGCTATTGATACTATTCTTAATCAACATGATCAAGATGTAATTTGTATTTATGTTGCAATTGGGCAAAAAGCTTCAACAGTAGCTACTGTTGTTAGAACACTTGAAGAAGCTGGAGCAATGGATTATTCTATTGTTGTAAATGCATCTGCATCTGATTCAGCTGCTTTACAATTTTTATCACCATATACTGCTGTAACTATTGGAGAATTCTTTAGAGATAATGGTAAACACGTTTTAATCGTTTATGATGATTTAACAAAACATGCCGTAGCTTATAGAGAAATGTCTTTATTATTACGAAGACCTCCAGGTCGAGAGGCATTCCCAGGGGATGTATTTTACCTTCACTCAAGATTACTTGAGAGAGCTGCTAAGTTAAATGATGAATTAGGTGGTGGTTCTATGACTGCATTACCTATTATTGAAACTCAAGCGGGAGATGTTGCTGCATATATTCCTACAAATGTTATTTCTATTACAGATGGTCAAATCTTCTTAGAAACTAACCTTTTTAACTCTGGAATTAGACCTGCTATTAATGTTGGTTTATCTGTTTCAAGAGTTGGTGGAGCTGCACAAATTAAAGCTACTAAACAAGTTGCTGGTACGTTAAAATTAACACTTGCACAATTTAGAGAGCTTGAAGCATTTGCACAGTTTGCTTCTGATCTTGATGAAAATACAAGAAAAGAACTTGAACTTGGTCAAAGAATGGTCGAAGTACTTAAACAAGGTGTTAACGCTCCTTTAGTAATCGAAAAACAAATTTGTATTATTTATGCTGGAACTAGAGGGTATTTAAATGACGTAGCTGTAGCTGATGTTGTTAGATACGAATCAGAATTACACCCTTTTATTGAGCAAAAATATCCAAATGTTTTAGAAGATATTAAATCTAAGAAAAAATTAGATGACGATACTGAATCAGCATTAAAAGCGGCATTAGAAGAGTTTAATACTATATTCAGTGCAAAATAAGGATAGTCAATGGCTAACTTAAAAGATATAAAAACTAAAATTGGAAGTGTTAAGAATACTCAGAAAACTACTAATGCAATGAAATTAGTATCGTCTGCTAAATTAACTAGAACAAGACAATTGTCTCAACAGGCAAGAGCTTATTCTGTTAAAATTAATGATGTATTAAGTGAAATTGCAAATAGAGTTAACAAAGTTCAAGATGGAGGAAATACGTCAAAATCTTTTCTTCAAAATGACAATCCTAAAACAGTAGATATCGTTTTCGTAACTGCTGATAAAGGTCTTTGTGGTGGTTTTAATATGGTTACTATTAAAACTGTTGTAAAACTTATGGAAGAGTATGCAAATAAAGGTGTTACTGTAAGACTAAGAGCTTCTGGAAGAAAAGGTGTTGATTACTTTACTTTCCAAAAGATTGATTTATTACAAAAAATTTCAACTTTATCTGCTGCACCTGATTACGATAAAGCTTCTGATTTTATAAAAGATGTTGTAGAAGATTTTACTTCTGGGAAAACAGATAAAGTTATATTAGTATATAACGGTTTTAAAAATATGTTAACTCAAGAGTTAAAAGTAAGAACTTTATTGCCTATTTCTTTAGACGATGTTGAAGCGAATGAAGAATCAAGCTCAATGTTAGAAATTGAACCAGATGATGATGAAGAAGTGTTAAATGAATTAACTGGAAAATACATTGATTTTAATATGTATTATTCTCTTATAGATTCTTTAGCAGCAGAACATAGTTCGCGTATGCAAGCTATGGATGCAGCTACTAAGAATGCAAAAGAAAAAGTTGATGCGTTAACAATTGAATATAATAAAGCTAGACAAGCTGCGATTACAACAGAGTTAATTGAAATTATCTCTGGTGTTGAATCACTAAAATAATATAAAGGAGCCGTGCATATGAAAGGTAAAATTATTCAGGTAATGGGACCAGTTGTTGATGTTGAATTCGACGGGTACTTACCAGAAATTAATGAAGCAATTGAAGTTACACTTGCTGATAAAACACAAGATAGATTAGTTCTTGAAGTTGCTGCTCACTTAGGTGACAGTAGAGTTAGAACGATTGCTATGGACATGACTGAGGGATTAACTAGAGGTCAAGAATGTATTGCTAGTGGAGGACCTATTAAAGTTCCTGTTGGGGATGCTGTATTAGGTAGAATTTTTAATGTTATTGGAGAGCCCGTTGATGGTGGTGAACCAGTTCCAGAAGATACTCCTAGATGGTCAATTCACAGAGATGCTCCAGAATTTGAAGAATTAACAACTAAAACTGAAATGTTTGAAACTGGTATCAAAGTAGTTGATTTACTTGCTCCTTATTCTAAAGGTGGAAAAGTAGGACTATTCGGTGGTGCTGGTGTTGGTAAAACAGTTATTATTATGGAATTAATTCACAATGTTGCATTTAAACATTCTGGTTATTCTGTATTTGCTGGTGTTGGTGAAAGAACTAGAGAAGGAAATGACCTTTATTACGAGATGAAAGATTCTAACGTTTTAAATAAAGTTGCACTGTGCTACGGTCAAATGTCTGAGCCTCCAGGTGCTAGAAATAGAATTGCTTTAACAGGTCTTACTATGGCTGAGTACTTTAGAGATGAAAAAGGTCTAGATGTATTAATGTTTATTGATAATATTTTTAGATTTGCACAATCAGGTTCTGAAATGTCTGCATTATTAGGAAGAATTCCTTCAGCTGTTGGTTACCAACCAACACTTGCTTCAGAAATGGGTAAGTTACAAGAAAGAATTACGTCTACTAATAAAGGTTCTATTACTTCTGTTCAAGCGGTATATGTACCTGCGGATGACTTGACAGATCCAGCTCCTGCTTCTGTTTTTGCTCACCTTGATGCAACAACAGTTCTTAACCGTAAAATTGCTGAAAAAGGTATTTATCCTGCAGTTGATCCATTGGATTCATCTTCAAGAATATTATCTGCAGATATTTTAGGTCAAGAGCATTATGATACTGCAAGAGGGGTACAATCTGTACTTCAAAAATATAAAGATTTACAAGATATTATTGCAATTCTTGGTATGGATGAATTATCTGAAGAAGATAAAATGGTAGTTACACGAGCAAGAAAAATCGAAAGATTTTTATCTCAACCATTCTTCGTTGCAGAAATCTTTACAGGAACTCCTGGTAAATATGTTGAATTAAAAGACACAATTGCTGGGTTTAAAGGAATTTTAGACGGTAAATACGATGAGCTTCCAGAAGCTGCTTTCTACATGGTTGGTTCTATGGAAGAAGCTCTTGTTAAAGCTGAAGGTATGAAATAACCATTAAGGTAACAATATGAATACAATTAGATTATCAATTGTTACACCTAATGGAGAAATTTTTAACGATGACGTTAAAACAGTAACTCTTCCTGGAAAAGAGGGAGAGTTTGGTGTTTTACCAGGTCATGCGTCATTGGTTTCTTCTTTAAGCGTAGGTGTAATTATTATTGAAAAAGCAGATGCTACTGAAGCAGTTGCTATTAACTGGGGACATGTTAAAGTTTCTGAATCTGCTGTTGACGTTTTAGTTGACGGTGCAGTTTCTTTAACTCACGGTGAAGATTCATCAGCTGCCAAAGCAATTGAAGATGCGAAGAAATTAGTTAATTCTGTTTCTGATGCTAATATTTCAATAGCTGCTGTTGAAGCTAGAATCAATTCATTCGCGTAAGCTAATGATAGATACTATTTTTAATTATTTTAGTAATAGTACAGCAATCACATTTATTGTGTTTGCTGTCCTATCTACTTATTTGATACTTGTTTTTTGGATATTTATTTACAGATTCCAAGCAGTCACTTCTATGATTTCTAATGAAAAAAAATCTTTAGAAATGTTAACCTCAAGAGATTCCTCTTTGAGTCCTTTTTCTGCTTTAACAAAATGTACAAATAATATAACCAATTCAAAACCCATTTTACATGCTTGTGAAATATCAATTATTAGAGATGCCTCAAAAGGTATATCTTGGTTGTCCATAATATCTTCTACCTCACCCTTTATTGGTTTATTTGGTACTGTTGTTGGTATTTTAGAATCATTTGCACTTCTTTCTTCTCAAGCTAAAGTTGCTTTTTCTGTTATTGCACCTGCTATTTCTGAAGCGTTAGTTGCTACTGCTGCTGGAATATTTGTGGCTGTATTTGCTTATACTTTCCATCAAATTATGGTTAGAAAAGTGTATGAGTTAAATATTTATTTAAAGGCACAATGTGATATTTTAGTAGCAAAAGGTTAGTCATGTATGATTATAATAATAAACCAGAATTAAACGTAACACCCTTAGTTGATGTTATGTTGGTTTTGCTTGCTATTTTAATGGTAACTGCACCTGTTATTGAATTTGAAGAAAGTGTTAATTTACCTCGTGGAAGTAAATCCAGACAAGTAAGTGAGAGTACAAAAATCAATATCATTGTAACAAAAGAGCGTATAGTACGCGTTAATAAAAACAAATACCCAATAGAGAGTTTTGCAGATAATTTTATTTTATTTTCGCAAAACAAAGATAAAAATACTCCCATTCATATACGTGCAGAAAAAACGCTTATGTATGATGATGTTATTTTTATTTTAAAATCTGTTAAAGAAGCTGGTTTTACTAAAGTTTCTTTAATTACTGATGGTTAAAATGCCAAGACTGAACCTTCATACTAGTGAAAAAAGTTATTTTCTTTCGGGCCTTATTTCTTTTATCATTTATTTATTTTGCATAGTTTCAATTCTTTTTTATTTAAGTGAAAATGAAAGTAAAAAAATTGATGCAATGCAAAAAAATACTGTTTTACAGTTAGAAATAATTGTAGACAATACACAAAAAATTCAAAAATCTACCTCCAAACCTGTTAAAAAAGTTATCAAAAAAGAAGAAAAAATTGTCGAAAAGTCTAAATCTGTAAGTATTACAAAAACTGCTGATTTAAAATCCTTATTTTCAAACGTAAAAACAAAAGCCAAAAAAGTAGAGAAAAAAGAAGTCATTAATGTCAAAAAATCTTTGGTTTCAAGCCGTTTTAGAAGTAATTTTGAAAAACAAAAAAAATCTGAAAATATTAAAGTAAGTAATATCTTAGATGATGTGACTGTTAAATCACGCGCGAATGTATCTATGGATTCTAAGTACGACAAAGACCCTTATTATTCAAAAATTTATGAAATGTTAGGACAGCGTTGGAACAATGTCATTACATTTGATGAATTATATGCAAGTGTACTTATTACAATTACCAGTTCTGGGAGTTTTGATTACCGTATTATTAAAGGATCTGGAGATGAAACGTTTGATCTAGCCTTAAAAGAATTTTTACAAAATCAAAAACTTGAGCTTTATCCTGCTTATACTAAGGGAAGTAAAACCCAAATTGAAGTAATATTTAAATCAAAGAACTAAAAACACTTAAACAATCATTTAAAGGACAAAAATGAAAAAAATAATATTAATTTTACTCTTCATGTTTTCTTGCGTATTTTCAGCAGACGTAAGTATGGAAATTGTTAAAAAATCAAACTCTAAACCCAGCATACTTATTTCTTCTGCACAAGGTGCCTTAAATGAGTCTATGTTATATAAAATCACTAAAATCATTCAAAAAGATTTAGATGTTAGTGGGCATTTTGATGTAATAGATGATACGTATAAAGTAAGCATGACAAATAATGCGGATTACATTTATTTGGGACGAAAAAAGGTTGATTTGTTTTTAAATGTTAATTTTGAAGAATCTGCTTTTGGTGGAATTGTTTTAAAAACAAAATTATATGACGTAAATGCAAAGAACTTAGTTTTAAGCAAAACCTTTACTACTTCTAATATCAACAGACACGTCTTTTTAGCGCACAGAGTAGCAATTGCTACGAATGCTTATATGAATGCACCCTCAATTGCATGGATGGATAAGTTTGTTATTTATTCTGTTTATAAAAAAGCAAAACAAAGTGATATAATAATTTCTGATTATACTCTAAGTTATAAAAAAACAATTATTACAGGGGGACTTAATATCTTTCCTAAGTGGGCAAATAAAAAACAAGATTCTTTTTATTTTACGCGATATGTAAATTCAAAACCTACCTTATACAAAATTAATATTTATACGAAAAGAATGGTAAAAATACTTGACAGTGATGGAATGATTGTAGCTTCTGATGTAAGTTCTGATGGAAATAAACTATTAATCACAGCAGCCCCAGATGGCCAGCCTGATGTATATATCTTGGATTTAAGAACAAAAAAACAAATTAAAGTTACTTCTTATAAAGGAATTGATGTAGGAGCTCATTTTATTGATAATGATAAAAAAATTGTATTTGTAAGTGACAGATTAAGCAGACCTAATATTTTCTCAAAAACCATTGGAAGACGAGGGGTTGAACGTTTGGTTTATCATGGAAGCAATAACTCATCTGTAAGTACGTTTAATGATAAAGTTGTTTATACAAGCAGAGATAGAAATTCTCAGTTTAATAAGAGAAGTTTTAATCTGTTTTTAATTTCAACCAGAAGTGATTATATTAAAAAACTTACAGTAACAGGAGTGAATCAATTTCCTAAATTTTCTAGTGATGGAGAAAGTATTTTATTTATAAAAAACTTTAAAGACAAAAGTTCTGTGGGGATAATACGGTTAAATTTTGACAAAGTGCACCTATTTTCATTGGATAAAGGGCGAATTCAGTCAATTGATTGGTAATAGGCCTACGATAATAAATTATTAAGTTTGTTTTTAGTAGAATTATTAATATTTTAACGAAGGATTATTTTATGAAAAAATTTTTAGCGTATTCTGTTTTGGCATCAGTACTATTATTTACTGGGTGTTCTCAAAAATCTACAGAAATGAATGAAGCAAAGATGAATAAAACAGAAAAGTCTTCAGAATCTAACTTGGATGCAATGAATGCAAACAATATGAATCAAGACTCTATGTCAGATTCAGAATCAATGACTGCAAATGCAATCAAAAACTTACTAATTGATGTAGTTTACTTTGATTTCGATAAATTTACATTAAATGAAGAAAACAGAGATGTTGCTAAGTCTAATGCAAACAAGTTATCAGTATTAGCTGGTAAAATCAAGATTAAACTTGAAGGTAATTCAGATGAGTGGGGAACGGATGAGTATAATTATGCTTTAGGTTTAAAAAGAGCTTTATCTGTTAAAACATCATTAATTGATGATGGTATTTCTGCTGATGATATTTCTATGATTTCATTTGGTGAAAGTAACCCAGTTTGTTCAGATAAAAATTCTACTTGTTGGAAACAAAACAGAAGAGTTGAATACAAAATCTTACCATAATTAATTTATGCGAAAAATATTCTTATTAACGTTATTACTAGTTACATATTCATTAGCTGAACAAGTTTCAGCTTTTGGAGCTGGTAATTTAAACTCAAAAAACCCATACGGTCTTACCAATACTGAAAAACACATTTTAACCAATAAAAAAAAACTGGGATCAATTGATTCAAAAGTAAAAGATGTTAAATCTACTGTTACTTCTGTAAATCAACGTTTAGATGGTTTAGAATCTATTTATGAAGGTGATAGTGCCAAATTAAATAGAACAGTTATAAAATTAAACAATTTAGTATTGGATTTAAATACAACAAAAGAAGTATCCCAACAAATTTTAACGATACAAGAAGAAATGTCCGCAGAAAATTTAAAAAATATTGAAGCACTTAAATTAGCAATTTCAGAACTTACCAAATCGGTAAATAAAATCAATGCAAATTATATTTCTGAGCGTGAGTTTAGAAAAAATATGAAACAATTTATTACAAAAAAAGAATTTTTAGCCTTTAAGAAAAGCTTAGGTAAAAAAACTAGTAGTAAAATTAAAGCTAAAACTTTGAATACTAATGATAAAAAAGGGATGATGGTTAAAGCAAAAGCTTTATTTAAAATAGATCACTTTACAAAAGCGATTCCAATGTTTGAAAGCTTAGTTGCTGCTAAGTATAAACCGGCGGAAAACAACTTTTATCTCGGTGAGATTTGGTACTATCGTAAAAAATATGATGACGCAATAAGGCATTATAAAATTTCGGCAACCTTATACGATAAAGCATCGTATATGCCTAAATTACTTTTACATAGTGCTATTTCATTTGAGAAAGTAAATGACTTAGATAATGCTGCTAATTTTTATAGTACACTTATAGATGTGTACCCAGAGTCAAAAGAAGCGAAAATAGCTTATAAAAATCTATCTACAATAAATTAATAAAAAGGAGACTTATGTCAAAAGTTATAAGTATAGAATATACTTTAAAAGATGCGAATACTAATGAGCAACTCGATACAAATGTCGGTGCTGCACCATTAGAATTCATCATTGGAAAAGGTCAAATTATTCCAGGATTAGAGAAAAAAGTAATCGAAATGAATGTGAATGATGAAGCAGACGTTTTAGTTCAACCAGAAGAAGCGTATGGAGAAATCAAAGATGATGCAATCCAAACTTTACCTAAAGAACAATTCGCAGGAATTGAAATTGCTGAAGGTATGAGCTTATATGGAACAGGTGAACAAGGTGAAACTGTACAAGTTATGGTTAAATCTTTCACTGACGATGAAGTAATCATTGATTACAATCATCCTATGGCTGGAAAAACATTAATGTTTTCAGTATCTGTTTTATCTATTAGAGTTGCAACAGAAGAAGAACTACAAACTGGTGTTGTAGGTGGAATGACTGCTATGGGTGGCGGCGGTGGATGTTGTGGTGGCGGTGGCGCTCCTGCAGCTGATGAATCAGCTCCTAAACAAGGTGGATGTGGTTGTTAGTATAGTTGGCAGGCTGCCAAAACACTTTTCTATAACTCGTTTATAGACTAACAAAAAACACAAAACACTAAATTAAAATGCCCAAAAGCGTGAAGCTTTTGGGCATTTTTCATGTATACAAGATGAATAAGTATTTTTTAAGAGTAATAACAAAATCAACATTGTATAATTCTACTTTTAAAAAATAGTTTTAGACAAGAAACATTAAACTATAGAAAATTTTTACAAGGGTATTTTATGAAAAAAGTAGCATTTATTTTTCCAGGGCAGGGCTCTCAAAGTATTGGAATGGGAAAAGATTTTTTTGACAATAGTGATATTGCAAAAGAAATGATAGAAAAAGCATCTAAGAGATTACATATTAATTTTGAAGAACTTTTATTTGAAGAAAATGACAATCTTTCTAAAACAGAATATACACAACCAGCTATTCTTTTAGTTTCAAGCATAGCAGGGGCCATTTTTAAAGACAAGTGTGACATTAAAGCAGAATTTGTTTTAGGACACTCTCTTGGTGAGTTTTCAGCCCTAGTAGCAAGTGGAGCATTAAACTATTTAGATGCTATTGAAGTCGTACATAAAAGAGGAAAATTTATGAACGAAGCTTGTGAAGGTGAAGGTGCTGGAATGATGGCATTAGTAGGACTTGATGATGAAAGTGTAGAAGATATTTGTAAAACACAAAGAAAAGCAGATAAAAAAATCTGGCCAGCTAATTATAATTTAGATGGACAATTAGTAGTTGCAGGAAACAAAGCGGACTTAGAAAGTTTAGTGGATACTTTTAAAGAAGCAGGGGCTAAAAGAGCTATTGTTTTAGATATGAGTGTTGCATCTCATTGTGAGATTTTAAGACCAGCAGTTGAAAATTTAAAACCTTATTTAGAAGAATTTTTAAATGAAGATTTTGTTTATGATGTTATTTCAAATGTAAGTAGTGAAGCATATAATTTAAAAGATGAAGCTATTGAGTTATTGTCTTCTCAATTAACTTCACCTGTTAAATACAAACAAAGTATAAGAGCAAATGTTGAAAAAATTGATGTGTTTATTGAATTTGGAAATGGAGCTGTATTAAAAGGGCTTAACAGAAAAATCGATAAATCAACACCTACGTTAAATGTAAGTGATTTTGCATCTTTAGAAAAAACCTTGGAGGTTTTAAATGACTAAGTTAGCAATTATGGGTGCAATGGAAGAAGAAATTGAGCCTTTATTAGCCCATTTTGATTCTGTGAATAAAGTTGATTATGCAAATAATACGTATTATGAAGTAAATCACAAAGGTTTAGATATTGTAATTGCTTATTCAAAAATAGGAAAAGTATTTGCAACACTTACTGCTTCAACTATGATTCAAAAGTTTGGCTGCGATACCTTATTATTCTCTGGCGTTGCTGGTGGAATTAATCCCAAACTTAAAATCGGAGATTTAATTATTGCAGATAAACTGTGTCAGCATGATTTAGATATTACTGCTTTTGGACATCCATCAGGTTATGTTCCTGGGGGGAAAGTTTTTGTAGAAACTACAAAAGCTTTAAGAGATATAGCTATTGAAGTTGCTAGGGAAAATAATATCACTGTAATTGAAGGTACGATTGCAACTGGGGATCAGTTTGTATATAAGCCTGAGCAAAAGAAGTTTATTGAAACTACTTTTTCTGCAGATGCTTTGGAAATGGAAGGTGCTAGTGTTGCTGTTGTTTGTGATGCGCTTGATGTTCCCTTTTTTATTCTAAGAGCTATTTCTGATACTGCTGATGGTGGGGCTGATATTGATTTTGACGCGTTTTTAAAGACGTCGGCGATAAATTCAGCGAATTATCTAATAAAAATCGTTCAAAAGTTGTCGTAGTACTGCCACTTTTGCCCAATTCCTGCGTTAAAAGTTAAAATCTGTTCGTCACATACTTCGTGTATGCTCCTCTCATATTTTAACTTCCGCCTTGAACTTGACCAAAATTGTCAGCACTACGACAATTTTGAGAATCCTAAATAATTTTGTATAGACCCTCATTATTTACAAACTCTAACTTCGATTAGACCTCGAACAAAACTACTCACACTACGATTAGTTGTTAGTTTTTTTTAATTTTAATTTTAATTCATTTATAGCAAGATTAAGTTTATTTTTTACAGTTTCTTTTTGTTTTAATTTCCAAGAATCTAGATTCTCAAAACACCAATCTTCCAAAGTTTCATTATTATACTTAATCAATAATTTTTTTATATCAACATTTTTATCTTCTGCTATATTTCTTAAAATATTTAACATATCATATTGGAATAAGGATTCATTACTTTTTCTTATATGCGAAATATAGTTTTTATGAAGTTTTTGATTTTTTGATTTTCCTACAATTAATTCTAATTCAAATAGATTTATATATGCATTTGAATCTTCTGGATTTATTTTTATTGCTTTTTCATAGGATTCTATAGCTTTGTTGTACTCTTTATTATCACTATATGTAATTCCTAGATTATTATATGCCCCTGAATCTTCTGGATTTATTTTTATTGCTTTTTCATAGGATTCTATAGCTTTGTTGTACTCTTTATTATCACTATATGTAATTCCTAGATTATTATATGCCCCTGAATCTTCTGGATTTATTTTTATTGCTTTTTCATAGGATTCTATAGCTTTGTTGTACTCTTTATTATCACTATATGTAATTCCTAGATTATTATATGCCCCTGAATCTTCTGGATTTATTTTTATTGCTTTTTCATAGGATTCTATAGCTTTGTTGTACTCTTTATTATCACTATATG